>NZ_CALLJH010000014.1:0-163671 GCF_938091255.1 uncultured Chloroflexus sp. | reverse complement strand
CACCAACGGCGACCGCCACGCCGACCGCCACGGCGACGGCTACCCCGACCGCCACGGCGACGGCCACAGCGACCGCGACCGCAACACCAACGGCGACGGCCACCCCGACCGCCACGGCGACGGCCACAGCGACCCCAGAACCGACCGCAACACCAACGGCGACCCTGACGGCCACCGCCACGCCGACAGTCACAGCGACCCCGACCGCCACGGCTACCGCGACCGCCACGGCGACGGCCACGCCGACCGCCACGCCGACCGCCACGGCGACGGCCACCCCGACCGCCACGGCGACCGCGACCGCCACGGCGACCCTGACGGCCACCGCCACGGCGACCCTGACGGCCACCGCCACGGCGACGGCCACCCCGACCGCCACGGCGACCGCGACCGCCACGGCGACCGCCACGGCGACGGCTACCCCGACCGCGACCGCCACGGCGACCCCGACGGCCACCGCCACAGCGACGGCAGTCACCACCGTCACGCCACCGCCCGCACCGCAATATCGGATATACATCCCGTTGATAATGCGGTAACTGCGGTGGATTGAAATATACGTCATCCCTGTAGAGACGCACGACTGTGCGTCTCTACACGGTCATTTGGCGACGCACGGCTGTGTGTCTCTACGACGGGATCACCATCACCTCGCTCACGTCACCGCAAACCGACGGCAGCAACGCACGACTGTACGTCTCTACGGATAACACCCCATTTGACAATTACCCATATATACGCCATAATTTTTTTGAAACAATGTTTCATTAATGGAGGCAAATGCTATGAAATGGATACAACGCATAGCCGTTATCGCCATCGCGATACTGCTGATCACGGCGTGCGGCCAAACCCCGGCGAGCCAACCTACCGCCGCACCTGCAAATACGCCGGTCAGCCAACCTACCGCCGCACCTGCGAACACGCCGGTCAGCCAACCTACTACTGCACCCACCAGCGCCCCAGCCAGCCAGCCTACTGCGGCGCCTGAACCGATCATGGTTATGGCCAGCACCAGCATTGTGGCCGATGTGGTGCGTCAGATCGGCGGTGAGCGGGTGCAGGTTGATACGATTGTGCCGATTGGCGCCGATGGGCATAATTACGAACCAACCCCACAAGATATTGCGCGTATCAGTGCGGCAAAAGCTATTTTTGTGGTTGGTGTCGGCTACGAAGAATTCCTTGATCGCCTGATCGCGAGTTCGGGAACGCAGGCAACAGTTGTGTCATTGTCGGAAAATCTTACCTTGCGCACAATGAGCGAGGAAGAGGTGGGCGGCCATATGCATGATGAACATGGTGACGAGCATGACCACGATGATAAGAAGGACGACGAACACGGCCACGAGCACAGCCATGCCGCCGGTGCAGTTGATGGCCATACGTGGACTGATCCGACCAACGTGAAGGTTTGGGCTGATCTGATTGCTTCCACCCTCAGCCGGATCGATCCGGCAGGCGCTGATATCTACACGGCGCGCGCTGCCGACTATCAGCGCCAGCTTGATGAGCTTGATCGCTGGATTGCCGAGCAATTTGCCGCTATTCCTGCTGAACGTCGGCTGATCGTCTCTGATCACGTCATCTTTGGCTACATGGCAGACCGGTATGGACTGCGGCAAGTGGGCGCGATCATTCCCGGTGTAAGCACCAATGCATCGCCGTCGGCGCAAGAGTTGGCTGCATTGCAAGACCTAATCACCGATCTAGGAGTAAAGGCTATCTTTGTTGGCGATATTGCTAACCAACAGCTGGCTGAGCAGATCGCTCGCGATACCGGCGCTCAGATTGTGCCAGTATTGACCGAGTCGCTCACTACTGCCACAGGGCCGGGGGCAACTTACATCGACTATATGCGCTTCAACGTCCAGCAGATGGCGAATGCGCTGCGCGAGTAATTGATTTCTAGTTTACAATCATGGGACGATGCGATGCATCGTCCCGCTGTATTGTTTTGTGCGACGGAGAATATCGTATGTCCGTCCCATCACTGACTGTATCGACGACAACTGCAGCGGCGACAACCGCGATAGCTGTCGCTATTCGCCATCTGACGGTGCGCTATCGCCAGATCGAGGCGCTGAGCGATGTTTCAGTCGATATTCAGGCTGGTGAACAGATTGCGATTGTCGGCCCGAATGGCGCCGGCAAGAGCACATTGCTGAAAGTTATTGCCGGCCTGCAACCGATTACCGCTGGCGAGGTTCGCATCTTCGGCGTCGAGCGGGCTGAACCAAACATGATTGCGTATGTGCCGCAGCGGTTGCAAGTTGATTGGCGCTTTCCGGTTTCGGTCAGTGATGTGGTCTTGATGGGGCGGGTAGGGCGAATCGGTCTCTTACGCCGACCATCACGTCACGACCGACTATTGGTGCAGCGGGCGCTTGAGCGAGTCGGGCTGGCTGCCTTCGCCAACCGCCAGATTGGTCAGTTGTCGGGCGGTCAGCAGCAACGAGTCTTTTTGGCGCGGGCGCTGGCCCAAGAGGCGCGCCTGTTATTGATGGATGAGCCACTGGTGGGGCTGGATATTCCCTCCCAAGATGAAATCTTTCGCACCCTAGTCGCCTTACGCGCTGAGGGGGTGACAATTTTGACCGCGTTGCACGATTTGCAACAAGCGGCTCGTTACTTTGACCGGGTGATGCTGCTGAACCGCCGGCTGATTGCGTATGCGCCAGCCCGCGAAGCTTTTACCGCTGCCAATCTCGTCGCCACCTATGGCGGTCATCTCCATCTGCAAAGCAGTGGTGATGGGCTGCTGACGGTGGCTGACACCTGCTGCAATCCACCTCTGGATGACACTGTATGATTGAGGTTGTTACCACTCCCCTTGCTTACCCTTTTATGCAACGTGGGCTGATCGCTGCCCTGCTGGTGGGAGTCGTTTGCGCGGTCGTCGGGGTGTATGTCGTCTTGCGCGGCATGGCCTTCTTAGGCGATGCCCTAGCTCACACCATATTGCCCGGTATTGCGATCGGCTATTTAGTGAATGGGGCTAACCGGGGTGCTCTCTTCTGGTGGGCCTTGGGTGCAGCACTGGTCAGCTCGTTCTCGATTGGCGCGGTGAGCCGGGCAGCGCGTATGCGCGAAGACACCGCGATCGGCATTGTTTTTGCAGCAATGTTTGCGCTCGGCGTAGCCCTCATTTCGACCGTGCGCAATTCGGCGGTCGATCTCTCGCATTTTTTGTTTGGGAATATTTTAGGTGTGAGCGAAAGCGATCTGTGGCGGATCGCCGCGTTTGGCGCGGCGGTGTTAGCGGTGATTGCGCTGTTTTACAAAGAGCTGATGGTGATTACGTTCGATCCGGTGCTAGCGGCAACGTTGCGCTTGCCGGTACGCTTCTTCGATTTCTTGCTCTTGACTATGCTAGCAGTGGCAATTGTGGTTGCAATCCAGACGGTTGGCGTCGCATTGACACTGGCAATTCTCGTTACTCCGCCAGCTACTGCCGCTTTCTTCACCTATCGCATGCATACAATGATGATTGCAGCGGCAATCTTAGCAATGCTGGCCGGCGTCGTTGGCCTCTATGCCTCGTATTATCTCAGCATTGCCTCTGGTGCAGCGATTGTGCTCGCCAGTACGCTGATCTTCGCGCTGGTGTGGGCCGGTTCGCACCTCCGTCGCCGCAGCGGCTAATTATGTAGTACAATTGTTGCAGTCCGGTCAACTGCAGGCCGGTTCAAGCCTCTGAACCAACGATTGGCAGAGGTGAGGCAATGATGATTAGCCGGCTGTGGCTCATTTTCACCATAGTGGTTGTATTCATCGCTACACCAGTCGCGCAAGCCCAGCCGCCAGCTGGGCCGCGTTGGGCGCTCAACCGGTGTGGCGCTGGTGATTCGGTGCAGTATACGATCGCAATTGCTGGCGCGATCACGCCCGATGCCCTCATCCCCGGCGGGATCGAGACGCCGAGTTACGCCGAGTCGTTCGCGCCGTTGCGCCCATTTTTAGCTGCTGCCGATCTCGGCTTGGCGACACTGGCCGGGCCATTGGCCGGCGGCCCGGCACCGGCACTCGCCGCAGCGATGGCCGAGAGCAACTTGCTCTTGCTCGGTGCTGCTCATCCACGAGTGCTCGACCGGGGGCCGGCTGGGGTTGATGCCACCTTGCAAACCTTAGCCCGCTACGGCATCTACCAGCACGGCGCTGCGCCTAGCGGCGAGACAGCGCCACCGTTTTTGAAGGTCACGGTGCCGCATCCGGCCTCACCGTTAACGCTCGGCTTCCTCAGCGCGACGTGGGGGCTCGGCGGTAATGCCGATCCGCGCGGCCAGATTAACCTCTTGGCCGACGCTGCCGGGGTCTTGCCAGCGATCAGTTCTGCTATCGAGCAGGCGCGCCGCCAGACTGATTTGGTCGTGGTGATGGCGGCATGGGGCCAGCCAAACGATCCTGATCCGGCCCAAGCCCGGATCAACGCTGCCAGCAACTTGATCACCGCCGGAGCGGATGTGGTCATCGGTAGCATACCGGGTGCGACCGCAACGGTTGACTGGGTGCGATCCGGCGATCGGGAAGGCTTGGTCATCTTTTCCGCCGGCGACCTGATTGGCGCAGCGGAAACGCCAGCAGTGTTGATATATGTGGGCATCACGCGCGACGCAGATGGCGCAGCCCGTGTGACCGGCATCCGCTATTTGCCGATGACCCCCGGCAACGGTAACCGTGGCCCGGCGCCCTTGCCGGTTGCACTCCGTGAACTATCGGCGCTGTTGGGTGATCCCGGCCAATTGCAGGTGGTTGCGCCCCTTCCCCCCACCGGCAAGATCGAGGTCTGTCCGTCGCTGGTGTTACCCGAAGCGCCAGCAACGCCGATTACCGGCGATTTTGCCCGCTTTTACCAGACCTTCGGCAGCGACCAACGACGCGATCTGATCGAAGCCATTGCTCTGCTCGGCTTGCCGCTCGGCCCGGTGCGCCGCGAATTGGCCGGCGATTGTCGGCAAGAAGTAGCTGTGCTCTATACCGAACGCCAGCGACTTGAACTACATCCAGCCAACGATTGGCCCAATCGGGTGCTTGGTTCGCATCTCGGGACAGTAGCCTTCCGGCTGGTATATCCCGATCAAGCAGTAACGCCTCGCACCGATCTGAACGATCCCGCTGCGTTCGCCCATCCACGGTTTCGCACGTTTTACGAGCGGTATGGCGGCCTGAGCGTATTTGGCTACCCCATCAGTGGCGCGCTGACCGAGCGTGATCCGCTGTCAGGACGCGATCTGGTGGTACAGTACTTTGAACGGGCACGGTTTGAGTTGGATCCAGTTGCGCCGTTGCCCGAACAACCAATCTGGCAGGTACGGCTGGGGTTGCTGGGGCGTGAAGTAGGGGCGCAAGCGGCGAGTGTGCTCTGCCCAGCAACCGTCGTACCAAACACAACGGTGCCATCTATAATGGCAACCCCAATCGCTCCGGCAACGAGCGGTGACGTGGTGCAGAGCAATAGCGGTGGAGCAGAATGGATAATGGCTGTCATTCTCGTGTTGGGATTAGCGGCAGTTGGGTTACTGTTGTATATGATGTATGACTTATATTGCTACAGCGAGCAACATCCCACAGCAGGCTTGCGGAGCAGCCGCAGCAGCTATCGATCGGCCAGCACCCCGCCACAATCGTCGCATAGCGACTCCCTTGTGGTAGATAAACCTCAGGAAACGTGGCAAGGCCGGCTGCGCAATTTTGTGCGCCGGAGCCAATCAACTCCCGCGCCGCCATCAGAAGAGACGGTGATCGAGCAACCAGCCGTGGCTGGTGGCCGCTCGCTCTTGGGATGGGTGACGAAACAGAGGAAATTAGAACGTTCAACCCGCAGCGGGCCGGCATGGCGACAACCAACCCGGACGGCAAGCCGCCAAGCCCAACCATTAAGCGCAGTGGCATCACAACCAGCGACCAGCTCGACCGTTCGCCAAACCGATCAGTGGCCGGCAGCCAATGATCGTCCGGCCAACCGGAGTCACTCTGCATCCGGCCAGCCGCCCAACCAACCTGATCCACTGGCCAATCATGAGCTTGATGCTTGGTTTGATGCGCCGGCAAGTATGTTGCGCAACGGGTATGATCCAGCGCGCCTCGAACCGGCCAGCGATCAACCGGTAGACTGGAACGATCTGCCGCCAACCGAGCGTGAACGTTGGCAGATGGAGCTAGGACCGCTGGACGATGATACGGCAGCCGACTTGCCGCCAGCCGAGCGTGAGCGCTGGCAAGCGGAATTGGCTGCACCAGAGTTTGAATTTGACTCTGACTGGCATCGCGCCGAACCGCCCAAGCAGCCCCGCACCACCCACCGGCTCGACGATGCCGAGTTGCCTGCTGATCCGACGCTCGGCCAGCGCTCCAGCACTGAGGATGATGATTTGTTACGGAAACTGCTTGGGTTATAATAAGGTATAGTGTCAAGCGGGCACAAAATCGTTCGCTAGACGGTTGATCGGCGAACGGTTGAATGCTATACTGCCCGCATAAACCAATCCGCTACCGATGCAGCCTGCCGCAGGTTGTCAATCACGATAGAGGAGAGAGCGTATGCCCCAGACGCGACTGGTGATCGCCGACGACGAATCGATCATCCGCATGAATCTGAAAGAGACGCTCGTGAGTCTCGGCTATCTGGTGGTCGGCGAGGCCGGCGACGGCGTGAGCGTGATCAATCTCGCCCGCGAACTACGCCCCGATCTGGTCTTGATGGATATCAAGATGCCGAAACTCGATGGTATTCAGGCTGCCCGCATCTTGACTGAAGAAAAGATTGCGCCGGTGTTACTCCTCACCGCTTACTCTGATCGCGATCTGGTCGAGCGGGCGAAAGAAGCTGGCGTGGTGAACTATATCGTCAAGCCGTTTCGCGAGGCCGAGCTGTTGCCCGCAATTGAGATCGCCATTGCCCGTTATCAAGAATTCCTTGAGATGGATCGGCAAGTGGCCGATCTGAAAGAGACGCTCGAAACCCGTAAGCTGGTCGAACGGGCTAAGGGCATCTTGATGGACACCCAAGGCCTGAAGGAGGCCGAAGCCTTCCGCAAGATCCAGCAACTGTCGATGAATACGCGCAAGTCGATGAAGGAGATTGCGCAGGCCATCTTACTGGCGCACGAGATTTAGTTCGCCAGAGGGCTACTCCCGCCATACGGTGGTAGCCCTCACGCCGCTGTCATGTCATCTGCCGATGCTCCACCACCACCTCCGCTATCACTGCCAGCGCGCTGGCAGCGATACGTTCGGCTGCTTGCACCGCATCTGCTGACGGTTATCGCTAGCTTGCTACTCTTTACCGCGATCCACGCTTGGGTATTCCCAGCGCCACAACCGGTGGCGCCGCAGTTTGCAACTGCAACCCCGGCGCCGACTGTTCCACCCACACCTCCACCCACACCGCTACCCACCCTCCCGCCAATACCTCTCGACGATGGCTTGCTTCGGCTGACAATCCTTGATCTTCAAGCCGAAAATGCGCAATTACGCACGGCAACCCAGTTATTACGGGCTGCTATGACGCTCGACGAAGCGGTGCAAGCTCTGCAACGGAACGATATGAGCGAAGCTGATCGCGCACTCATGACGGCGCGCCGCGCGCTTGATCGCGCTTATCAGCTTAGTATTGAACCACAAAAAGGCCCTATCGACGCTATCCGCTTGCAGATCAGCCAGATTCGCGATGACCTCGGCGTGCGACCCGAAGGCGCTGACCGCCGGTTGTGGCAGGTGCGCCGGTTGATTTTGGCGTTGGTTGACGAATGAAGGGCATCCGGTTGCAGGGAAGCGGCGTATAATACCGGTAGAGACGTATGGCTTGCATCTCTATGAAGATGCGTAGCCGTGTGTCTCTACCGGCCCTACAATGATGTCATCCCTAGAAAGACCCCATCATGTACCGCGATCCAACGATTCGCTCATCGGATATCACCCCCGAATCGGTCTATCTCAACCGGCGCGCCATCTTACGCGGGTTGGGGATGCTAGGGTTAGGAGCGGCGCTTAGCGCCTGCGGTCTTCCCACTAATACTGAGAATAACAACCAGCTATCTCCTGTTGTCAACGCCGATCTGCGCGACGAGCTGGGCGATCCGGCCAACACCTTTGAACAGATCACCAACTACAACAACTTCTACGAATTCACCACTGACAAAGAAGCGGTCGCCCGCCGCGCCGCCAATTTTGTCACCCAACCATGGACGGTGGAGGTGACGGGGATGGTGCGCAATCCGCGCATCTTCGCCATCGAAGACATCTTGCAGATGTTCGATCAAGAAGAGCGGATTTACCGGCTGCGCTGCGTGGAAGGCTGGTCGATGGTCATCCCGTGGCAGGGGTTCTCGCTGCATAAGCTATTGGCGCTAGTTGAGCCAACTGCTCAAGCGCAATACGTGCGCTTCGAGACACTCTACGATCCTGACCAGATGCCGGGCCAGCGCGATCGCTACTTTCCGTGGCCGTATGCCGAGGGGCTGCGGATCGATGAGGCAATGCACGATTTGACCATTCTCAGCACCGGTCTCTACGGACGCACGCTCTTGCCACAAAACGGCGCACCGTTACGGTTGGTCGTGCCGTGGAAGTACGGCTTCAAGAGCATTAAGTCGATAGTCAAAATCGAACTGACCGACACGATGCCGCTCTCGCTCTGGATGGCAGTTGCGCCGCACGAATATGGCTTCTACGCCAATGTCAATCCCGATGTGCCGCACCCGCGCTGGTCGCAAGCTACTGAGCGACGCATTGGCGAGCTGGGCCGACGTAAGACGCTGCCGTTTAATGGCTATGCCGAGCAGGTAGCGGCGTTGTATGCGGGGATGGATTTGCGGAAGAATTATTAGCGGTACGCTCTTTTGCTACTGCACAGGGCGCAGAGGGTGGTTTACCGCCGAGCGCGCGTGGCCCCGACTGGAAGAATTAGCACAAATCCGACCGTTTTACCGCCGAGCGCGCGTGGCCCCGGCATCTGTGTCCTTTGCGTCTTTGCGTTCACCTGCTCTGCTCCTTGGCTCGCTTTGCGTCTTTGCAATCGCCCCCGCTTCCCCATCTCGGCAGGCGCGTGAGGGTGGTGAAAGGGAATTTACCGCAGGGAATGCAGAGGACGCGGAGGGTGGATGCCATCTCCACGGACTCCTCCCCCGCTGGGGGCTTGGGTGGAGAGAGGGTAGATCGAGAAACACGCTCTATTTTAATGATAACTGAATCCATATCTATGACAGCAAATTTCATCCGCCTCGTCCCTCATCTGATCGGACTGCTACCGCTTGCGTTGCTGATTGGTGATGCACTCGGTAACCGGCTGACAGCCAACCCGATCCAATACCTCACCCAGCGCACAGGTTGGTTGGCGCTGGCGCTGCTCTTGGCGTCGCTGGCGTGTACACCACTGAATCGCTGGTTGGGTTGGAAGCCGGTGATGCGCTGGCGCAAACCGCTCGGTCTCTATAGTTTTGGCTATGCTAGCCTGCACCTTGCCATCTTTGGCGCGCTGGATTATGGTCTCGACCTTGACCTGATTGCGCAAGCGGTGATCGAAAAACGCTACATTATCGCTGGCTTTCTGGCATTTCTCCTACTTGTACCGTTAGCCATTACCTCAACTACCGGCTGGCAACGGCGGCTCAAGCAGTGGTGGCGGCGCTTGCACCGGCTGGTCTATCTGGCTGCGGCGCTGGCAGTGGCCCATTACCTCTGGCTAAGCAAAGACCCCCGTCCGGCACTGATAGCCGGCGGCATATTAGCAGTACTGCTGCTAGCCCGCCTCCCGGCTAGGCAAAGCTGGCAGCGCGTGGTACAATGGCGCTATGAGCGAACTGAAAGACAAACTGGTCCTCGTCGTTGATGACGAGCCGCGCATGATTACCTTCATGCGCATGAATTTAGAGCTGGAAGGGATGCGGGTGACAACCGCCACCAATGGCCGTGAAGCGGTCGAAAAGGTGCGCGAAGAGATGCCCGACATCGTGCTACTCGACGTGATGATGCCGGTGATGGACGGATTTGAGGCGCTGCGTCGCATTCGCAGCTTCTCGCAGGTGCCGGTCATTATTCTTACTGCAAAGGATGAAGAAGAAGATCGGGTGCGCGGGCTTGAACTCGGCGCGGATGATTATGTTGGCAAACCCTTCAGTCAACGCGAGCTAGTTAGTCGTATCCGAGCCGTTTTGCGCCGCCATTACACTCAGCCGCCTATCCCGCAGACACTGGTCAAGGTTGATGACCGCCTGAGCATCGACTTTGCTCGCCGCGAAGTGTTGGTTGACGGTAAGCGGGTTAATCTACGCCCGACCGAGTACCGGCTGCTCTACCATCTGGTACAGAATGCCGGCTATGTGCTGACCCACGAGATGCTGCTGAGCAAGGTATGGGGGCCGGAATACCGCGACGAGAGCCATTATTTGCGTCTCTACATCACCTATCTGCGTCAAAAGATCGAAGAAGATCCGGCCAACCCCAAGTACATTTTGACCGAACGCGGCGTTGGGTATCGGTTTGTCGATTTCCCCGGTGCGCGCCGGATCAATCCCGCCGATGCGCCAGTGGTATAAGGTTGCACGCGGCCAACAGCCGTTCGGGTTGGCCGCGGTAATCGTCCCACGCCAATTCACCGCGCGCGATCCCGCCTAACACCCGCCACAACCCGGCATTGACCGGCGCAGCAAGGCCGTGCGCCGCCGCGGTAGCAGCCACCGCGCCGTAGAGAAACTCCCCCTCAGAACGTGGGCGTCCGGCACGCAGATCGCGTAACAACGACGGATCTTTGCCGCCACGCCCACCGGCAACACGCTGGCGCAAGATCGGGTCAAGCAATGCCGGCGGCAACCAACGAATGCCAAACGCGAGCAACGCCGCCGGGTAGCGTGGCAAATTGACCGGTTTCACCCTCATTGCCCGCATCACGGCCAACGCTTCACGCACGGCCGCCCGTTCAAGCGCAATCAGGCGGCGGTCGGCGTACACCTGATCAACCGGCCAGCCGAGAATGGCGGCAGTGGCATTCCCTAGCATGTTCAGTAACGCCTTCGACCACTTCATCGCCCGATAATCAGCGTAACGGCGCACCGTAAACCCGCCTGCGGAAAGTACCGTCTCGGCTAGCGTCAGATCACTCGCCGCACCAACTGGCGCCAAGCCAATTCCGCCCTCTTTGGTGACCGTAATCGTTGTTGGGCCGGTCACGTCAACCGAAGTGGTAATCGTGCCCGAGACGATCCGGTCGGCGCCGAAGGCGGCAGCGAGCGTCTCTTCGTTCCCAATACCGTTCTGCAACGTCAAGATTGCCGCTGGATTGAGTGCGCGCAAGGCAGGAATCGCGCCTGCGGTATCGTACCCCTTCACGCACAAGATCGCGAGCGCTGGCGACTGAAATGTCGGCGGTAGCTCGGCAACTGCGCCGGATACCGTCAGATTAGCTAACTCACACGCGCCGATCCCGCTGACAGCGAGCGGATTGGCGCGCAACGCCGCCGCACCGTTCGGACGGGTCAGCAACGCAACCGGCGGGATATTGGCGGCTTGCGCCAAGCGCGAGAGCACAAGTAACCCGATCGCGCCACCGCCGACAATCACAATGGACATGGAATGCCTCCAGATAGGTTCGATGCAACCGGAACGGGTTCAGTCTACTTCCCGCACTGATGCCAAAAAGCGCTCGGATGGGGTGCGGCGGTTCAACTGCTGCACTCCAGAATAGTACACGCTCACGCCATCAGCGCGTTTGCGTTGGCTATCATCTCAATTAGCCCTTGCGCGCACTGTTGCGAGAGATTGCGTCACCGCGCTCTGCACGGCTCACAATGACAACCATCAAGGTGCGCATCTCCCCGGTTCACCAAGCACACACCGTCACCAACGCTGTAGTATAGCGGAAAATGAACGCTGAGCGATACGCCGATTCGTGCTACCATGAAGGTGCTGGATTCGCGTTTGAGCTAAGGAACCCTAAGGTATGGCAACCCCTCCACAAGTTGGCGATAGCGCACCCGATTTTACGCTGCCGAACGAAGCCGGCGAGCTGGTCTCGCTCAGCCAGTTTCGCGGCAAGAGGGTCATTCTCTACTTCTACCCCAAAGATGACACCCCCGGCTGCACGTCGCAAGCGTGCGGGTTTCGCGATGCCTACCCGGTGATCGAAGAGAAGAACGCGGTCGTCATTGGCATCAGTCCCGACAGCACCAAATCGCATGCCAAGTTCAAGACCAAGCACAACTTGCCGTTCATCCTCCTCGCCGACGAGCAGCACAGCGTCGCGGAAGCATACGGCGTGTGGGGCGAGAAGTCAATGATGGGCAAGAAGTACATGGGCATCATCCGCTCGCATTTTGTGATCGACGAAGAGGGCCGGATTACGCAAGCCGAGGTGAAAGTCAGCCCCGCCGACAGCGTCAAGCGGGCGCTGGCGGCGTTGGAGTAACAGGGTAGGAGCAGGTTTGAAACTCTCTCTTATATCTGACCATAGCTATGGAGCAGGTTTACGCCTCGCTCCTATCCCTCTCCACCTCGTCGGCGGTACTCTTCTGGCGTTTGACCAACCTCTTTGCGAAACACCCGGCTAAAGTAGCTGCTGCTCGAAAAGCCGACTTCGAGCGCAATGTTGGTGATACTCTTGTCGCTTTCGAGCAGCAACCGGCGCGCTTGCAAGACGCGATAGCGGTTGAGATACTCGACTGGCGTGGCGCCGAGTTCTTGCCGGAAACAGTGGGTGAGGTAGTCTTCGCTCATACCAACATAATGGGCGATATCTTGCCGGGTAATCGGGTGGTCGTAATGGCTATGGATGTAAGCCATCGCTTTGCGCACCAGCATCTGCGCCTGATCACTCAGCCGCCGCCGCCGTTCGAGCGCAGCCTGTAGGTGGGTGAGCGTTTCACTGGCGCTGAACATGCCTTTGCCGAGCACCGCCGTCACCCCTTGATTGAGACGGGCCATATCCGTTTCACTCAGTATGCGCCCGGTAATCACGATCACCGGAATATCACGCCACTCTCTACGCGCGCGCATGGTCTCGAGCACTGCAAAGCCATCCATTTCCGGCATCATCAGATCGAGCAGCACTAAAGCGATCTTCTGCTGAGCCAAGATCGCAAGCGCCTCGCGGCCCGACCGGGCGCGTTTGACATGGATGGCGGCATTGTGGGACTGAATGAGGCGAGCGTGCAAGTCGAGCGTATCAGGATCGTCATCAACTACAAGGATGGTTGGATTGCGCTCGGTTGAGCTGGCGGCCAACCAGTATTGGTCGAGCGCGCGGCTGAGATCGGCCAGATCGATCGGCTTGGTGAGATAGTCGAACTCCATCACGGTACCGTGCTGCTCGGTCATCGCGTAGCACAAAAGTGGCAGGTCGCGGGTGGCCGGATTCGCTTTCAGCACCCGGATCGTCTGCCACCATGCCCGTTCGCCTTGGGTCGCATTGAGTACGACGGCGCTATAGCTCTTACTGAGCAATTCACTCAGCCATGCCGCGCTCTCGTCAATCGCGAAGGCGGCGACAGCAAAGCCGCGCTGTTCGAGATAGCGTTGCAGCCGCTCGTCCGGCCCCGTCGCGAGCAACAACACCCGTGGCAAAGCCGGAATAGCCGACACGCTGCGCCGCCGCTTGCTGGCCGGCGCAGTAATCACCGGCAACCGGAAGAAAAATTCTGAACCCTCGCCTTCGATGCCGCTCGAGCGCACCCCGATCTCACCACCGTGTAAGGCAACCAGCCGCTTGCAAATCGCCAACCCCAAACCAATCCCACCATAGCCGCGACTCGAGCTGCGTTCCGAACGCTGGAATTCGTCGAAAATACGCATCTGCTCTTCCGGCGGCAGCCCGATACCAGTATCGCGCACAGTGACCGTGACAGCATCGATTGCCGGGGTAACGGTCAGACTCACGCTGCCGCGCGCGGTGAACTTGATCGCATTGACGACCAAGTTCAGCCCGATCTGATGCAGCCGGGTACGATCACCCCACACCCACGGCCCCTCGGCGGGGATCGAGTCGTTCCACGCCAGATGTTTATCAGCAGCCATCTGCTGGCCGGCCTCGGCCACCGCCCGCATCACCTGCCCCAGATCGACCACTTCGCAGGCCAAGCGCAACTGGCCGGCATCGCTGTTGGCCAGATCAAGCACATCGCTGATCAGGCGAGCCAAATGGCGGGCATTAGCGTAAATCCGCTTCAGATCAGCGCGCATCGCCGCCGGCAACTGGTGCTCGCCGGCAGCGCTCTCGCGCAAGAGCAGATCGCTCATGCCAACAATCAAGTTCAGCGGGGTCTGCAACTCGTGGCTGACCATCGAAAGAAAGCGACTCTTGAGCTGATTGGCCTCTTCGGCCAACCGCCGGCCCTCGTTCGCCGCCCGATACAGGCGAGCCGTATTGAGCGCAGCGCTGATTTGCTGGGCAATCGCGCCGTAGAGATCAAGCCGCGAGGCATCAAACGCGACAAAACCGGCCTCGCTACCGGCGCCGGTCAGCGGGATGAGGGTGAGTTGGAAGGGTTGGCGTGCCGGCAGCCATTGCGCCGGCGGAAAAGCGCGGCTACGGATCCGGATCACCGGCTGTTGCGGCGCAGTCACGGCCCGCAACCGGCACCACGCCACCGGATCATCACCCTCGGCCTCAAAAAAGCCGATCCAGAGCAGCGGCAAGTTTAATTCGGGCAAATGACGAGCCAGAATCTCGTAGATATCACTTTCCGCCAGCGCATTCAACAACCGCGCGGTTAGTCGGCCCAACCGGTTGTTAGTTTGTTGTTGGGAATTGAGGTAGTGCCAATGCTGAAAGCGCATCGCGGCGCTAATCGTTACGCGCGATTCGTCAAGCAGTTCTTTGGCAAGAGGGTGGAACGCCGGATCAAGCAGATTTGGTAGCGCATCACGAATGAAGGAGAGGGCGATTTGCCATTCGTGGGTATCATCACCGGCAGCGGCTACTTGTTTCAGCGTCTGCGCCAACACTGCGCGCACATGGGCCGGATCTGCACGCTGCACAGCTTGGGTAAAGGCGGTCACAAGGCGCAGGCACAGCCGGTACACCTCATCACGGGTAAGACCACGTGATTTGTGACTGAGAATCTCGCCAATCGAGCGCGCAAGCGCGGCAGAGCGATCGGCAGCGTCCGGTTGATCAGCGTGATGGGCAGCCATTTCCAACGCATCGGCCAACACCGCGCTCTGGCTACATCCGCACGACTCGCGGATGACCAACCGGGCCGGCACCTGCACCAAATCTGGCAACGGCTGGCGATCACGTAGGTGGTGAACCATCAATACAAGCGCTTGATAGCCCAGCCGGAAGAGCGGAATCTGCACCGTAGTCAAGGCCGGTTCGTGCAGCAAGCCCTCGGGACGGTCATCGAACCCAATCATCGCCACATCGTCCGGCACCCGCCGGCCCGCCGCGCGCAGCGCCGCAATCGCCCCCAGCGCCGATTCGTCGTTGCTGGCCAGCGCCGCGGTAAAGGGTTGGCCGGTTGTTAACAACTGCTGCATCGCCTCGTAGCCACCGGCGAAAATGTGCCGCCCAAACACGATCAACCGCGGATCGACCGCCAAGCCGAACTGGGCCATTCCTGCCTCAAAGGCGCGCAACCGCTCGCCCGAATCACCGTCGAGATCGGTTTCACTACCGGCAATGAAGGCAATCTGGCGATGACCGTGCTCGACCAGATGGCGGAGAGCGGCAAGGATACCACCGGCGTTGTCGGCGACAATGGTCGGCCCGGATTCACCCGATCCGACAAAGATCATCGGGTGACCAGCGGCGCGGATCGACTGGATTAGGCGCGAGCGGTCAGGATGCTGGAGGGGGTTGATCACGATCAAGCCGTGGGTATTCCACGGCCCCACCGGCACAAAATCGGCATCATTAGCCACCGCTGGCCACGCCGGACGCGGCGGATCGTTAATCTGGCCGGAAGCTCCCATCCCACATGCCAGCAGCAGATGGCACCCCAACTCGTGGGCGGCATGGCGCATGCCGTGATAAATCGGGCTGAGATAACTCAGCGTTAACGCCGTACCGTAAAATTGCCAGCCAGCGATCACGCCCACCGTTGGGCGTCGCGAACGGTGCATCGTTGCCGAACGAGTTCGCATAGGGTATCTATCACTGCTAAGACACAAAGAATAACCAACACAAAGGTACGAAGGCACAAAGGTTTGGATATAGTTGCGCTTGAACACCCTTGTGCTAACCATTATACCCTTTTACGTCTTCGTGCTGCTTGCGCTAGCCATTATCGTCTTTGCAGTATGTTTCTCTCGTAGCCAAAAACGCACCCGATCAAACGCTAACCTGACCACTATATTCGGCACAGCACGGAACGTCAGAGTCTGTTCCGCTCTTGAAAGTTCTTGGCAAAATCCGACTCAGTCCTGCGTAAGCCATATTCCATCACATAAAGTAATTTATCAATCTTCTCCTGCGTTTCTGCTGAGCGCACCCATTGCACTATATCCTGCTGCTTCATCCCCTCATTTAAAATATACGAACTAATCGTATTACTCCACGTTTCCATGATCATCACTGCCAAGTCTACATCCACGCTAGGGTCAACCTCGCCATTTTGGATGGCTTGGCGGATCAGTGCTTGCAGACTCTGCGTCGAACGTTCGCGAACATTAGCAAAGTTTTGGTAATATAAGCCTTCATTAAACATCACCCGGCTGATCGCCTGCACCAAACGCGGGTACACTGAGTTAAACTCCATGCCGGTCTTGACCATCCAGCGGAAATACTCGAAAGCATCCATGTGCCTACTTTCCGGGTGTTTATCCTTGAAGTATTCCATCTTTTCGTGCTCTAACACTGTTAGCAGGTATCGGAATACGTCCTGTTTATCTTCAAAGTATTGGTAGAAGCTGCCCTTGGCAATACCACTATTGGCAACAATACGGTTGATAGAGGCGTTTTCCAAACCATATTCTGCAAATTCATCAATTGCTGCCTTAATAATCTTTTCGCGTTTCTCTTCAGGCAGGTTGAAGAAGGTAGGTTTAGGCATACATCCTCCCAGCAAAAGAAAGAATAAGACAGATAAACAACGAAGACGTGGAGTTCAGTCACCGTGTTTATCTGTTTACTTGTATGTGTCTCTATCGTACCAAAAACAATATACCACCAATAATGGCCGCAATACCGACGATACTAAAGAAAATAACGGTTCCTCTTTCCGAGAGCAGTTGCACAAATCCCTGAATCTTGCCAAGCTGCCAGATCGCTTTCGGTTTGGCGAAGGCAACATACAGCACGAGAACGCCGTACAGGATGAGAAGATACGCGATGAGTGTAAGAGTATCCATAAGAGTTTCTCCGGTATGATGTCGCCACCTTCGCTCCTTGAGCAAAAGATGGTCATCTCATTGTGAAAGAGCGCCAAGGCGCGGAAGAACCCTATTGATGCAACACCTTGTAGAACCGCCGCGCAAACAAGCTGGTGACGAGCAACTGATACCCGACTGCGACCACAACGTACAACCAGACATTCGTGTCGCCCGCGTACAACAGCCAGTACACTTTCATCGGCCAATACGTCGGAATGATGCCGAACAATAGTTCCCAGCCTGCAGGCGCAAAGTAAGCAACGATAGGAACCATCAAGATGATACCGATCAGTTTTAGGAGCGCAAAACCCTGCACCTTGTTTTGCGCAATAGCACCGAAGAGTAGCGCCATCATCGGTGCCGTAGGTGCCGCAGCAATCGCCGAGAGCAGGATCGTTCGTAAATCGAAAGGTGTCAGATTGGCCAAAGGAAAGAGCACAAACATCAGCCCAAAGGTCAGCAGGATCGGAACTGTCACCCGATAGAGGACATATCCACTAAGAGGCAGCGGCGTCACTTGGAGCGCGGTCAGAGTACGGTCATCCTTTTCATCTAAAAGGAGAAAACCGATTACTGCACCAAACACCATCGGACACATACCAATGAAAAAATACGCTAGTAGCACAGGATAGTATTGAGTGAGATCAACGTTGTACTGCTCCATTACCCGGGCAGTGATCGGCGGAACACCCCAACGAATCACTAGCGCCATCAAGATGGGAAGAAAAATCATCCACGAAGTCATGCTATCGCGACGGATGCTACGAATGTCAATCGGAGCAAGTGAACGAAAAACTGTACTGAGCTTCATGTTCTCCGTACCCCTTCTTTTGTGACTACGAAGCGGTGGAATGCACGCAAACTGAGCCACATGATGATGCCCATCCACAATATTGCATAAACAATGCCATATACAATCTGCCACACTGGCACCGACCGAAACGCCGCCTGAATTAAGATAACGACTGCTTGTAACGGATGCAGAAACATCACCCAACTCCGCCAGATGTCGAAGTAGTACAACAATGGCAGAGAGAATCCCATCGTCCACAGTGCAGAAGGCAAGAGAAATTCATTGATCGATTCGTAGCGGGCAACGATGATGAAGCCGTAGAGTGAAAGCATGGCGATGTACAAGACAACCCCCATCACCAGAAAAACCCAGTTGAAGTTCACACCTTGCACAATGACGATAATGATCAGCGTCTCAAACAATGAAAGCAGCCCAAGTGTTAGTACCTTCGAGCCGAGGATTTCCCATGGGCGCAGCGGTGTGACGATCTGCGCCTCCAGCGTACCTTCGCCTTTTTCGAGTAGAATGAGACCTGCCATGAAATAAAAGGAATTAACCGTTAAGTTGATGGTAATGATGGCTGGCCACCAATAGCTCACGGCTGTGATGTCGAACTGTTTGAGCAGGACAACGAAGATAACCGCCGTGAACAACGATACGTAATAGAAACCGTTGCGGAATTGCAGCCTCACATCCCAACGGGCAGCAGAAAGCAGCCGCATCATTCGAGCCTCCGTCCTGTTACTTGAATGAAGATTTGCTCCAGCGTCGCTTCCTGCGTGTGCAGCGTGCGAACGCTGCCTTCACGGAGCAATACTAAAAACTCGCTATTATCCGCAAGACCTGCTAGCGGGAAATCACGCTGGGCAATGGTGCCATTTACACTGAATTCCACACGTACTTCCGCTTTGCCGTAGCGCAGTTTCAATTCATGGGGCGAGTCAATCAAGCAGATGCTGCCATCCACGATGAAGGCAACCCGATCGCACAATTCATCGGCGATGTGCATATCATGGGTCGTTAAGAAGACCGTTCTGCCTGCATCCTTCTGGGCCTTGATGAGGTCTTTGATTTTACGCGCATTGACCGGGTCTAGCCCCGAGGTTGGTTCATCCAAAAACAGCAGGTTTGGATTGTGTACCAACGCACGAGCTACGCTCAGGCGGTTCTTCATCCCCTTAGAGAATTGCGCAACTGGCGTATCGGCATCCTCGCGTAAGCCGACCATCGCCAGCAATTCATCAGGATCGTTCACCTTCCCTTGATATAGTGCCCCGAAGTAGCGCAGATTTTCGCGTGCAGTCAATTTGCTGTAGTGATTAGGCATTTCAAAACTTACGCCAATCTGCTCGAAATAGTCGTAGCCCCACGTGCGTAGGTCGCGGCCAAAGACATGCACCGTTCCCTGAAACCCTTGTAACAGGCGAAACAGTATTTTTTGTGTGGTTGATTTGCCTGCTCCACTCGGGCCGAGGAAGCCAAAGATTTCACCAGCGTCAACGTTGAAGCTAATACCTTTGATAGCAGGTTCAGTTGTGCCGGCATAGGTAAAGATGAGGTTCTCGACGTGAATCATGGTTTCTTCCTGTTTATCTCATTGCCTCACTGTGGACATGTACAGTGCAGGAGAAGGATCGGTATGACCAGAAGGTCATATGACCAAGTGGTCATATTATAGCAGGATTTGCTCTCGTGTCAAGAAAAAACTCACTCTCTCTTCAGGCCATTCCTTGCCTGACTTTCCCCCAATCCTGCATACCACCAAGCAACCACTACCATCCTAACAACGATGGTTTGGCGACTTGTCATACAACCAACCTAGCGTAACTGGGATCGATAGGGGTGAGGATGAGAAGAAGCGTAAAGCTAACGGGAAGCGTAGCAGAGAGAACTACCCAAGAAACAGCGAGGGCGCACTGGCGAAAAGAACGTCAAATCGAGACAGGCGACGAATGAATCCACTAGCACCGTTGCGTTTACCCCCAAGCAGCTCAAGCGCCGTCTCAGCCCGTCGCCGCCACACGCTCGCCGGCGCTTGATCGGCGACCAGCTCAAGCGCGGCCCGGCCATTGGTCAGATCACCACTGGCACTAAGGGCGAGACCGTAGTAAAAACGGGCTTCCACATCGGCGCCGGCTTCCAGCGCAGCAGCAGCGGCAACCTGCGCGCCGGCGGCATCGCCGCAGTAGTAGCGCGTACCGGCCAGCACCGTCAACGCTTCAGGATCGTTGGGCAACACATTGGCCGCCGCCTGCGCCGCTTGCAAGCCGCTGGTACAACGCTCAAAACCGCTGTCGAGATGAAACCGAGCAGCCAATAGCGCGTACCGAGCACGTTCGGCAATAGGGGCAGCAATCACCGCCTGTTCGTAAGCATCGGCAGCGGCGACAAAATCACGGTGAGCAAGGGCTAATCCGGCCTCCGCCAGTGCCAACGCCGGCCCGCTATGACCGGAATCACGCAACCGGCGCAACCGCTCGCCAGCCGCTTCCAGATCGCCACTGTTGAGGTAGGCCAGCGCCAGTAACGGGCCAATGCGCGGGTCAGCAGGGTACGCAGCAGCCAGTTGCTCAAGTTGCTCAACCCCTTGCTGCCGATCACCCAACCGCAGATGGGCATAGGCGCGGTAGATCGCCGCCGCCAAGCCGTGCGGCCCGGCGGGATCAACCTGTGCCAAAAAAGCCAGCGCCAGCCGGTCGTAGCCAAGATCAAGGGCCAGTTGGCCGAGCAACTGCGGGCGCGCCGCCGGTTCAGCGGCGAAGACAGCCGCAAGGGTGGCCGGATCGGGGGCAGACGGCAAGAGCGGATGGGCGAAAGGATCGGGCGGGAAAGGAGTCGCCGGTACGGTGAGGTCAGGGGTTGCGGCAGAGTTGACCAGCGCCGCCAAGATGGCCCGCTGGCCAATCACGAAGCTGGCCCAATCAGCGGGCAGCGCATCAAGCGCGATAACACGATACGTCGCCAATGCCTCCTCGATCCGCCCATTGCGCAGATCATCATCGGCCAGCAACAGATCACGTTGCACGCAGCGATCAGGATCGCAGCGTGTCAACGACTGCCATGTCTGGCGCGCAGCGGCGATGTCACCTTCCATTGCTGCTACACGACCAAGGTAGAGCACCGCAAGCTGGTAGTCGCGGGGGCGCAACCCGGCTTTGATAGCTGCAATCAGCGAACGGCGGGCCGGATCAACCTCGCCGCGCACGATGAGGACAATGCCGCGACGCAGAGCGGCGTCGCTTAGCGTTTCAGTTAGTGTGGAATACGCAGAAAGGGCAGCGCGGTACTTCCCGGCGGCAAAGGCTTTATCGGCCCGGCGCAACGCATCGTAGGGGTCAGGGCGCAAGGCAATCAGAACCGCAGCCACCGCCGCCAATACCAGCGCCACCCATGCGCCAACCTGTTGCCAACGCCAAGCGATCACTCGTCGTTATCGTCTTCTGGGTGCGGGTCGGGGCGACGGCGCGCCGCCTGCGCCTCACGGCGATTACGGCACTTGGGGCAGCGCGTCGGCTCGTTGAGAAAGCCCTTATCGGCGTAGAACTCCTGCTCGCCGGCGGTGAAAATAAAGGTCGCGCCGCAACTGCGACAGATTAATTCCATATCACGATAAAATATCATTGCCATAGACACCTGCCGGGTGGTACGAGGACGAGTGCCGGTGTCATATTGTACCATGGTCAACAGAGAAATGGCATCCCACCGCCACCCTCACCCTCACTCATTCCACCCGCCCCACCACTACCCGGTTCTTGCCGTTTGTCTTGGCCTGTGCCAGCGCAGCGGTTGCAAGCCGCAGCACTGTATCGACATCGCGGCCATGTTGGGGTATCGAGGCCACCCCAATCGAAATCGTGACCGGAAACGGCCAGAGCTGCGAGCGCTCGCTCACCCGCTGGCGCAGCCGTTCGGCCAGCGCCGCTGCGCCGCTAACGCCGGTTTGCGGCAGCACGACCAGAAATTGATCACCAACATCCCAGCGCGCTAACAGATCGCTAGGTCGTAACTGTTCGCGCAGGGTGGTCGCTAGATCGTGGATCATCTGATCGCCGGCGACATAGCTCAGCTCATTGTAGCGGCGCAGATCGTCGCCGTTGATTAGCAAGATGCTACAGGCATGGCTTTGGACCAGCGCGTTATTCATCATCTCGACTAGCTGGCGACGAGCGGCGACACTGTTAAGCAAACCGGTGACCGGATCGAGATCGAATTGCGCTTGGTTGTTGAGCGTAGCTCCCAAGGCGGCCAGTTGCATGATCAGCCGGTTGAGCAACGCATCTTGATCGGCAAAATCGGCAGTGAGTTGGCGCACAATGGTCGCCGGATCGCTGCCGGCAGGGATCTCGTGCCGCCGGATGAGCGGGATTGTCGCGAGATTGAGCCGTTGCGCCTGCCGTTCAAACAGCTTCTGTAGCCGATCGAGCTGGGCCGGCTTCGCCGCCGGTTCGTCAGGTGGCGCGACCATCACAAACTGCGTGTTGCCGGGCTGGTATAGCGTACCGGCCAGCTCTTCACGCAACAGTAGCGCCAACCAGCGCAAGGTGGCCGCTGAAGGTGGTTGCAAAAGTTGGATGTCGATCAAGACGCACGGTGTGGTGGGTTGAGCCAGCCATTCGGCAAAGGCGAGCAGGTTGGCGGTACCGGTGTTCGGATCACGGCGCAACACATCGGCAATAACGGGCATAGTTCCCTCTCTTCAAGCGATTTATGCAATGCTTTTGAGTCGCTACGAAAAGACACAAAGGCGTTAATGGCCTACATGTATAAACTATGCGTTGTTTGCCCGTTTTCGCAAAAATATCACGAAGATTAGACCATAAATTAGGATAATATAATCAACCATACCCTTCAGAATAACACATCGCTCGCGATCGAGACCTCAAGGATGCTGCTCATCCTTACCCCCTCTGCGCCGTTACTCACTTGGCGACTTGGTGTCTGCCCCCACCCCTAGCCCCGCTGAGGGTGGGCCGGGGGCAACCGGTTACTACCGTCGAGGACACCGAGGGCGTATCGGATAAGCATCCGTTCAAGCCGCTTCGCGCCCCTGCACGCCCTTTGCGCCTTGGCGTTTCAGGTCTCGGCGTCGTTGCTCGCTTGGCGGCTTGGTGTAACGCCCTCTTACCCAATCAATATCAATCTACCCGCCTGTGGTATGATGAATCACGACGTCACCGTTACAAAGGACACTACTGCTATGTTCGACTTCGATACCGCCACTACCCTCCGGATGTTAGCCGCTGAAGTCATGCTGGTGAGCACGAGCGAAGAATTGGTCAATGGCGATCAGCGGGCGGTTCGCTGTCGCGGCCAACTGCTGCTCGAGGCGCAAGCGGCTCACGACACGATTGTGGCGCGGGCGCAGGCGCTCGGTTACACGCCGCTGTTCCAACACGATCCGGCAGGAGCTGCAATCCTATTCATTCCTACTCCACCCAAAGCGCCGCCCTCGCGCTTATGGCTGGCCGTGCTGCTCTTTGTGCTGACCATCATCTCAACTATGCTGGTCGGCGGGCAAGAGTACATCGAAAGCACCGGTCAGCTAGTCTTCAATTGGGGCCATGCGCTCAGTTTCAGCGGCTCGCTGCTCGCGATCTTGCTCGCGCACGAATTAGGTCACTTCTTTGTCGCCCGCCGCGAACGGGTAGCGGTGAGCTATCCCTTCTTTATTCCGATGCCCTTCTTCTTGCTCGGTACGATGGGCGCGTTTATTGCGATCAAGGAT
Organism: uncultured Chloroflexus sp.; assembly: GCF_938091255.1. Classification (NCBI taxonomy): domain Bacteria; kingdom Bacillati; phylum Chloroflexota; class Chloroflexia; order Chloroflexales; family Chloroflexaceae; genus Chloroflexus; species uncultured Chloroflexus sp. The sequence goes on along the minus strand of NZ_CALLJH010000014.1, from coordinate 139,852 downwards.
CTGGTGCCGAACCGGCGGGCGCTGTTAGCCATCGGGATTGCCGGGCCGTTGGCCGGGTTGGTGGTGGCGATTCCGGTGCTGATGATTGGCCTGAGCATTTCGGAAGTGAAGCAGGTCGTGCCCTTGCCGGGCAGCTTTACTGAGGGGAATTCCCTGCTTTACGCTGCGATCAAGATTTTGATCTTCGGACGTTTTTTGCCTAGCGGTGGCGAGGATGTTTACCTCCACCCAATGGCGTTGGCCGGCTGGGCCGGCCTGTTGGTCACCGGTCTCAATCTACTGCCAGCCGGCCAACTCGACGGCGGCCATATCTTTTTCGCCTTGTTCGGCCCGCGCGCGGCCCGGATTATGAGTATGGTGGTCGCAGTCGCACTACTCGGCCTTGGATTTTTGTGGTCAGGATGGTTTATCTGGGCAGTGATGATTGCCCTCATTGGGCAACAACGCAGCCCGCTGCGCAACGAGATCTCGCCGCTTGAGGGGCCATGGCGCTGGTTGGCATATTTGGGCATCCTGACCTTCATCCTTGTCTTTACCCCAGTGCCGCTGACAGTGATGACACCATAAGCGGCCTTCGATTGGGTGTCTTTCAGTTGATTATCTAACAGCTAGCAACTGCTGTCACGACGAGGACGTAGGCAGCATCTGACCCGCTGCGATCTCTGCGTCCGCTACGGTTACAATCCCCCCGCCCCGGCTGCGGTACAATAGCGCGCACAGGAAGCAGTGTCCAATGTTGGAGGAGCTATGAAGCTGTTGACCTACCGGTACGAAGGGGTTGAGCGGGTAGGAGCGCTGCGCGGCGACGAGGTGATCGATCTCTCGCCAGTGGCGGTGTCAATGCTGGAGTTGATCGAGGGCGGGCCAGAGTTGCTGGCCGAGGCGCGGAAAGTGGTCGAGACGGCTGCCGGTGGCCCGGCGCTAGCAGCGGTGGAATTACGCGCCCCAATCCCACGTCCGCGCAAGAATATCATTTGCCTTGGCATGAATTACGCCGCCCACGCGATTGAGTCGCTGAGGGCGAAAGGCTTGCCGGAAAAGCTGCCCCAGCATCCGGTGTTCTTTAGCAAAATGCCGACGGCGGTAAACCACCCAAATGCACCGGTGCCACTACTGGCCGATGTGTCATCGCAGCGTGACTGGGAGGTTGAGCTGGCTGTGATTATCGGGCGGCGCGGGCGCGATATTCCGGCGAGTGAGGCGTATGATTATGTGTTCGGCTATACCATTTTGAATGATGTCAGCGCGCGCGATTTGCAGTCGCGTCACCACCAGTTCTTCTACAGTAAGAGCCTCGACGGCAGCGCACCGATGGGACCGTGGATCGTCACCGCTGATGAAATCCCTGACCCGCATGCGCTCGGCATTCGCCTGCGCCTCAACGGCGAGCTAGTGCAGAACTCGATGACGCGCGATATGATCTTCGACATTCCCACCTGTATCGCCACCTTCAGTCGCGGCATCACCCTCGAACCGGGTGATATTATCGCCACCGGCACCCCCGCCGGCGTCGGCATGGGTATGACCCCGCAGCGGTGGTTGCAAGCCGGTGACGTGATGGAGGCCGAAATTGACGGAATCGGCGTCTTGCGCAACGAGGTTGTTGCGTAACGAACGGCGGCAGAGCCACACGGCTGTGCGCCCATTACCACCATACCGGCGCGACGTGATATAATGCGCGCCGGTATGATCGTTTTTGATAAACATTCGTAACGAGGAGCGGCCATGGAGCGACGGGTGGTAGTGACCGGTATGGGGGCGATTAGCCCACTAGGTCTCAGCGTAGCCGAACTCTGGCAAGGGATTGTTACAGCGCGCAGCGGTGTCGGCCCGATCACGCTGTTTGATCCCGCCGGTTTTGATACCCGGTTTGCCGCCGAAGTCAAAGGCTTCGATCCAACCAACTACATGGATCGGAAAGAGGCGCGCCGCACTGACCGCTTTGTCCAGTTTGCCGTGGCCGCTACCAGAGAGGCGCTGCGCGACGCCGAATTGGACATTACCCCCGCTAACCGCGATGAGATCGGCGTCTTTATCGCTAGCGGCATCGGCGGCATCGCTACGCTCTCGGAACAGTTAGAAGTATTGCGCAGCCGTGGGCCGGGCCGCATCAGCCCCTTCCTCATCCCCGCCATGATCACCAACCTCGCCGCCGGGCAAGTCTCGATCGTCACCGGTGCGCGTGGGCCAAGCTACTGCGTCACCTCGGCCTGCGCCAGCTCGGCCCACGCATTGGGCGAGGCCGCCGAGACGATCCGGCGCGGGTGGGCCAAGGCGATGATCGTCGGTGGCAGCGAAGCCAGCATTACCCCGATCGGAGTAGCCGGCTTTAACGCGATGCGCGCTCTTTCGACCCGCAACGACGACTACACGCACGCTTCACGACCCTTCGACGCCGAACGCGACGGGTTTGTAATGGGCGAAGGCGCGGCGGTGCTCATTCTCGAAGACCTTGAGTTTGCCCGCGCTCGCGGCGCGCGCATTCTGGCTGAAGTAGTGGGTTACGGCGCCACTTCCGACGCTTACCATATCTCGAACTTGGCCGAAGACGGCGAGGGGGTGGCCCGCGCTATCCGGCTCGCGCTACAGCGGGGTGGCATTGCTCCCAGCGAGGTTGATTATATCAATGCCCACGCCACTTCCACCCCCGCCGGCGATCCGGTGGAGACCGCTGCGATCAAGCAGGTCTTCGGCGGGCGCGAGCAGTCGCCCCCGGTGAGCGCCAGCAAGTCGCAGTTTGGCCATCTGCTCGGCGCCGCCGGCGCGATCGAGGCGGTGGTGACGGTGCTGGCGATGCAACACAACATCTTGCCGGCGACGATCAATTTGCAGCAGCCCGATCCTAACTGCGATCTCGACTATGTGCCCAACCAGCCGCGGCCGGCGACGATTGAGGTGGCGCTGAGTAACTCGTTTGGCTTTGGCGGGCACAATGTCTGCCTTGCCTTCCGCAAGTATCACGGATAATCACGATGGCCGACCGGCTAGCAGCACTCGAACGAGAGCTTGGCCTCACCTTTCGCGATCGCAAGCTGTTACAGACGGCGCTTACCCACCGTTCGCTCTTCAACGAGCAGCCGCATCTGCTGCGCGAACTGACCGATAACGAACGGCTGGAGTTTCTTGGCGATTCGGTGCTGCATTTTGTCACCACGACGTGGTTGTTTACCACGTTTCCCGATCAGGATGAGGCGACACTGACCCATTGGCGGGCGGCGCTGGTTAGCACCAAAGGGCTGGCCGAGTGCGCTGCCCAGCTCAATCTCGGCCAATATGCCTATCTCTCACGGGGTGAAGATAATCCGGTTGGGCGACGGCGTCCAAACTTGCTGGCCGATCTGTTCGAGGCGCTGATCGGCGCGATCTATCTCGATCAGGGGCTGGAAACGGCGAATACGTTCATTGTGCCCTTCTTGCGCGCGCGGATCGATAACATCCGCCAGACTGTGACCGACCCAACCACAGCCTTGCAAGAGCTGGTGCAGGCCCGCCATAAGAGTTTGCCTGCCTATCGCTTGATCGAAGCGCGTGGCCCCGAACACCGGCGCGAATATGTGATGGCTGTGTTGGTCGAAGGGCAAGAATATATCGGTAGCGGCCCCAGCAAAAAAGAGGCTAAAAAAGCCGCAGCCCAAGCCGCCCTCGCCGCATTAACCTAATTCGTGGGACACCCGGCTGTGTGTCCCCCAGCGTGCGACCCCGGCTATGCGGCGCCCCGGCAGTACAGCCGCACAGCGTGCGGCCCCAGCAATGAATCGCTATGAACAACACCTACCTCATTACCGGCGGCACTGGCTATCTCGGCAGCGCACTCATCCGCCATGCCCGCACGCGCGGCATCCCGGTGGTCGCCACCTTTCACAACCAAACCCCGCCATCCCAACCCGGCGTGGTCTGGCAACCGCTCGATCTGCGCGATCCCGCGACGGTGACCGGCTTGATCACTGCCGTACAACCCGTTGCCATCATCCACACCGCTTTCCGCCAATACGAACCAGACTTGATGGCGATCACCGGTGAAGGACCCGGCTACGTCGCCGCCGCCGCAGCGCAAACCGACGCTCGCCTGATCCACATGTCGAGCGACGTTATTTTTGATGGCGAAAAGACAGGCGCATACACCGAAGCCGATCCGCCCAACCCGATCACCGATTATGGCCGGGCCAAAGCGCGGGCCGAAGCGCTGGTGCAGTCGATCTATCCGGCGGCGGCCATTGTGCGCACCTCGCTGATCTACGGCTTCGATCCGCTTGACCGCCACAGTGCCTTTGCGCTGGCGGTAGCGCGTGGTGAACGGAGGGAGAAACTCTTCTACGACGAGCTGCGTTGCCCCGTGTTCGTTGATGATCTGGCGGCGGCGCTGCTCGATCTGGCGCAGAGTGATTATCGCGGGGTGATCCATCTGGCTGGCACCGAGGCGCTCAGCCGCTACGAGTGGGGCCGGCTACTCGCCCAAGCGTATGGCCTTGATCCAGACCGCATTGCCGGCGCGTTCAGCGCCGAAAGCCCCACTCCACGCCCGCGCAACTGCACACTCGACATCAGTCGCGCCCTTGCGTTGGGATACCGGCTACGCGGCGCGCGCGAGGTCTTGCGCACCGTGGGCCGGTTGCCGTAAACTCAAAACTCGGTGATCACCGTTACGCCTGATCCGCGAAAGCTGTCGAGATCGACCAGCGCCGCCGGCGCTTCATCCAGCCGGATCGGGCGTCCAATCAATCGCTGGGGCTGCACCTTGCCCGACTGGATGAGATCGAGCATGGCGTCGTAGCGATGGGCTTGCATCCCGTGGCTGCCTATGATCACTAGCTCGCGGGCCACGACAATATCCATTGGCAACGGCGGCATGCGTTGCGCGGCCAACAACAGCCCCACCTGCACATGGCGGCCCCGTTTGCGCAGGCTGGCAATCGAGTTAGCACAGGTGGTCGGGCTGCCGAGGGCATCAATCGATAGATGAACCCCGCCGCGGCTTAGATCGCGCACTGCGTTTACCACATCGGCCTCGGCCATCGCGTCAACCACTGCCGCCGCACCCACGGCGCGCGCCAGCTCCAACCGCTCTGGATTGATGTCGATCCCGATCACCTGCCCGCCTAACGCGCTTGCCAGCATGATTGCCGACAAGCCCACTCCACCACAGCCATACACTGCCACCCACTCACCGGCAATGACCCGGCCCAGATCAACCACCGCGCGAAACGCAGTCGCGAACCGGCAACCGAGACTAGCCGCAGTAGCAAAGCTCATGTCATCCGGCAAGCGCACTAGATTGAGATCGGCGCGGTCGAGCGCAACATATTCGGCGAACGATCCCCAATGGGTAAAGCCCGGTTGAAATTGATGATCGCACACCTGCTGTTGCCCAGCTTGACACTGCGGGCAAACCCCACACGCGCAGACAAAGGGTACCGTCACCCGATCGCCAACCCGCCAGCGGGTGACACGCTGGCCAACCGCGACCACTTCGCCGGCCAGCTCGTGTCCCGGTACGTGCGGCAGCGTAATATCGGGATCGTGGCCCATCCAGCCGTGCCAATCACTGCGGCAAAGACCGGTGGCGCGCACTGCAAGCACCACGCCATCAGGTGACGGTGTCGGATCGGGCACGTTGGCAATCCACGGCATCTGACCAAACGCTTCGTAGTAGACGGCGCGCATGGGTGACTCCTTGATGTTTGGCAACAACCACTTGTACAAACAGCGATGAGGTACGAGGGGCCATTCACGGCTATGCTACCATATCTCGCTTGCGCCAAGAAGATGCCATACGACCCGATGAGTCTTCCATCTACCGACAACGCTATTATCGTTGTCTTTTCGGTAATCGTGGATGTAAGACGCACTCGCACTACAGCGAAGATACTCAGCCGTTTCATACTGCTCGGCAAGGTTTTCCCTGTTTCCCCCGTACACGAGTTATATCCGGCTCGATAGTATAGCGTTTTTAGATGTATCACCGCTTCCAACAGCCATGGTCCTCATCACATCCCCTCCTTTCATCACCCAAGTATGCGAGCACAGAAACATTGTTCCACTATGATTGCCACGCGAGCCCCCTCACCCGTCTGGTATAATACCCAGCCGGCAGACCATTCAGACCGGTGAACTGGACAAGCCATGGAACAGCTCAACCATCTCAATCCAGCCCAGCGCGCCGCAGTCACCGCGCCAATTGGGCCGGTGCTGGTCAAGGCCGGTGCGGGCAGCGGCAAGACGCGCGTGCTGACCCTGCGCATTGCTTATTTGATCACCCATTACGGCGTGTCGCCGTCGCAGATATTGGCCGTCACCTTTACCAATAAGGCGGCGCGCGAGATGCGCGAGCGGCTGCGCGGTCTGCTCGGCACGCGCATCCGCGGCCTGACCAGCGGCACCTTTCACGCCGTTTGCACCCGCATGCTGCGCGAGTCGATTGAAGGCCGGCTAAAGGGTTATACTGCGTCGTTCTCGATCTACGCCGGCGATGAACAGTTGCAATTGGCTGCCGAGGCGTTGGCCGGTGTCACCGAAACGCCGCCGCGTATGATCGAGGCCGATGAGGTCCTGCGCCTGATTTCTCGCGCCAAGAGTCGCATGCTCACGCCACGATTGATGGCCCGCTTCGCCACCGATCCACTCGATCGCTTTGTCGCCGCATGCTACCGCCGTTACCAGCGCGCACTCGAACAAGCCAACGCGCTCGATTTCGATGACCTGATCCTCACCGCCTACCGCCTGCTCAGCGAAGACCCTGATCTGCTTGCGACCTACCAGCAACGTTGGCCGCACGTGTTGGTGGATGAATATCAAGATACCGATCCGAGCCAGCACGCGCTGATCGAGCTGCTCACCCGCCCAACCGCCAACCGGCCCCGTTCGCTGTTCGTGGTTGGCGATGCCATGCAGAGCATCTACGGTTTTCGCAATGCCGATCACAGTATTATCAGTCGCTTTGCCACCGATTTTCCCGACGCGCAGGTGATCGAGTTAGCAACCAATTACCGCTCGCGCCAGCCGATCCTCGATGCGGCCTATGCCATCATTCGCCATAGCCGCAGCGTAGCCCCAATGCAACTACGCGCTGCGGCGACGGTCGCCACCGAGCGGTGTGTCTTGATCAGCGAAGCCAAGGATAGCCGCGAAGAAGCCGAACAGGTGGCCCGTTCGATTGCCGATCTGCAACGGCAAGGCCGTCGGTTGCGCGAGGTGGCGGTGCTCTTCCGCACCCGTCATATGAGCCGCCCGCTTGAGCAGGCGTTGCGACATGCCCGCCTGCCCTACGTCGTGCGCGGCGGGGTCAGCTTTTTTGACCGGGCTGTAGTGCGCGATGCGCTGGCCTATTTGCGCTGTATTGCCAATCCTGCCGATAGCCTAAGCTTGACCCGGATTGCCAACGTGCCGGCGCGCGGATTGGGCGGGCAGGCGCTGGCTACCATCGCCGCCTTTGCGGCTGCCCACTCGATCCCGCTCAGCGAGGCGCTCGGCCACGCCACTGCCATCCCCGGCCTCAGCCCGCGCGCGGTTGAAGGCGCGCGCCGCCTGTTTGCCCTCCTCCAACGCTGGCGGCGACTAGCCGCCGGTACGATGCCTCCCGATCACCTATTGGCCGATGTGCTGGAACAGAGTGGCTATATGGCTGCTCTGGCTGAACGGTTCGACGCCGAAGAGCTGGCCGAAGCGCGCGCCCATCTGCAAGAGTTGCTGCGCGCCGCCGAAGAGCATACCGAGCTGGGTTCGTTTTTGCAGGAAGTGGCGCTGATGACCAACACCGACGACGACGATGATCGTGATCGGGTGCAACTGCTCACGATTCACGCCGCCAAAGGGCTTGAATGGCCATTTGTGTTTGTGGTTGGGTTAGAGGAAGGCACCCTGCCCCACGAACACAGCCTCGGCGATCCGGCCAGCCTTGAGGAAGAGCGGCGGTTATGTTACGTTGCCCTCACCCGTGCCGCCGAACGACTCTATCTATCGTGGACGGCGAGCCGCAACCGCGGCCAGCGCCTCAAGCCATCCCGCTTCCTCGACGAAATTATCGCCTTCGGACGCGAACGAGCTGGGGCGTCACGTGCGACACCCTAGTAGGGACGCAGCGCACGGCGCTTTAGCAGGCGACGCCCCGCCTTTGTCCGGGCGTAGCGCACTGCGCCCTAAATCATGATGATCCCTACCACCACCGCCATCACCACAAACAACGCCAGCACCACTACCAGCGCAATCCGTTCCCAATTCCATAGCGAAATCGTGCTCACCAAGGTCTCATCTGGCCCGATGAGGTACAGCTCACATTCTTGCTCGTCAAGCAAGCCGTTGATCTGCGTCACCATCGCGCCCTTGATCTGTAACAATGCCCGCAATGGCTGCCCCTGCTCACCGGCTTCCTTGATCGCCTTTTCGATCAACGCGCTCAGCGGCCCGGCACTTTGCCAATGGCTATCATAAAGGTCAATCTCCGCCTCGTACACCTTACGCGCGCGCTGGCGCAACAATGCTTGCACCCTAGGCGGCAATCCCTCGCTATCATCATTATTCTCATACGCGAGCGCCTTGCGTGACCAATGAAACACCTTCTCTTCGACCAAATTGCCATTGCCGGCACACTTCTCGCAGCGAACTTTACCATAACCTCGGCATTGAGTACACGTCTGCTCGACCGGATCAGGCTCGCCCTGCTTTGCTCGCGGCTTGATCATTCCTTTGCCTTGGCATTGCGAGCACTGGACTTGACCCGAACCTTGGCAATCGGGGCAGGTAAAGAATCGCCGCGATCCCGGCAAGACTACGTCGCCACCCGCCTCCGAGGCAAAATCTTTTGGCGGCGGTAACTGCATCTTCCACAAATCAAGCGCCGGTTCAGCGATTGGTCGCTCATCGAGCTGCATCGGGCGAATCTGCGTCTTCGGCGACGTGCGAAACTCGTACAATACCTCCAGCTCGTAGAAGTAGATGTTATAACTAGCAATCGTCTCAAACTCGATCAGTTGGCCGAGCGATTGGCGGCGAAACGGATGCTGCCGGCTCCAACGGTTGAACCATTTGCGCAGGTAGTCGCGCCGGTGAAGGTTATCTGCCCGTTTCCGCGACTCGGTCAGGAAGTGGTTAAACTGCTCAGCTAAATCCGCCAACTCGGCGGTGAGCGCCAATTCCAGCGGATTTTCAAACCACTCGGCGCACGTTTCCCACCGTGACTCCTCCATGTCGGTCGTGGTCTGGTCAAGCAACGTGCGTAATGCGAGCCTGAGCGCATTCGCTGCTGCACCAGCGGTCGGAAACCGCAAGTTCGGCTGCGGCGAGAGCATCCGCAACAGCGCCCGTTCGGCCAGTGCCAGCGCCGGCGACTTACCGGCCAGATCAAGTTCAACGATCAAGCCGCTCGGCGGCAATTCACCGCTAAGCAGATGGTAAGCAACTGCTCCCAGACTATAAATATCGAGCGCAGGATGCGCCTCGGTCTGCGTAAGGTGTAGCTCAGGCGCCGAGTAGGGGGTCAGATACTCGGCCTCGCTCAACGTGCTCAGATCGAGCGGTGTATCGGGCGCTGCGGCAAGGCTCAGGTTGGTCAGATAGGCATTGCCTTGCGGCGTGACCAGAATGTTGGCCGGTTGTACATCACGATGCACAATCTGCTGCTCGTGGAGATAATCGAGCGCAGCAGCCATCTGGTTAATAATCCGCATCGCTAACGACAAATCGGGTATGCCCTCGGCAAGGATGTCGCTCAGCGGGCGGGCATCGATATACGGCGTCACCATGTAGTCGCCGTAGCGGTCGTCATGGCCGGCGTCGATTACCGGCAACAGGTGCGGGTGGCTGAGGCTGGCTGCTAGCCGGGCGGCAAGTTGAAACCGGCTGTTTGAAATCCAGTCGTGGCGGCGTAAGATCGCAACATAGACCGGCCGGTTGAGGGTTTGGTGCGTGGCACGGTAGATGATTGACAGCTCATCTTGTCCAACCTGTTCGTGCAACCGGTAGTCGCGCAATTCAAGGTCATTCGTATCGTTATGTCGTTCGCCGCGGATGGTGGGGCGTGGGGTACTCATAGCCACCTCAGCATCGTCGTTGTGTATAGCCGCAGAAAAACACAAAACAGTGTTGGTTGCCGCGATAGGATCGTCATTTGATGCATCAGCGACTCTCACTCACTATGCATCGTTAGTAGAACATTTGTTTGTTATTATTGTACCTTGCCCGTCAATCGGGTGTTGCCACCCACAGCCCTGATTGAAACGAAAAAATCGTACAACAGTGACCAAATCGCTACCAGCAGTAGCCGCCCATTCTCTTTTTCTGCACTGCGTCATTGCTATACTAAAACTGTGCCGATTGGTGGCGGGCTGCCTGAGAGATTGGACATGCGATGTCGTACATCCACGTCCTACCTGCCAGTCAGGATCTCTGCCTCCCCAATTTCTGCCCCACGCGGCAAGGTGTCTGCCGCTTCCTCGCGCTTGCCCCTTAGCCCGCCGCCCGGTGTACGGCCCCTTAAGGGGCCGTTACTGTTTCGGTCACCGCCGGCGGCGCCACACCTTCACGCAACAACTTCAGTGCCCAATAGAGTTGCGCATCAGCGCAGCTACTATCCTCTGGTCGGTCAGGCACGCATGGCGCGGCATATTCCGCTTCATTCGACGCCAACACAATGTGCTCTGGCGTAATCCCGACCCCATTAATCGCCTCACCCTCCGGCGTAATCCAGCGCGCAATCGTAATCCGCACGCTGCTACCATCCCGCAGCGTATAGATGTTTTGTACCGATCCCTTGCCAAAGGTCTTCTCACCGAGCAATACGGTGTTCGGGCGCGCATCGCGCAACGCGCCCGCTACCACCTCGGCAGCGCTGGCCGATCCGCCATTAACCAGCACGACCATTGGAATGCCGTATAGCCGGCGATCGGCAGGGGCGACAATTGTGCGCAATTCTTTGTTCACGCCGCCACGCTCCTCTTCATAGAGCGCGACTCCGTCGTAAAACCGGCCCAACACCTCCTGCGCCGTGGTTAGGAAGCCGCCTGAATTATTGCGTAGATCGAGCACGATCGCGCGTGGTTGTTGCGGGCGTAGTTCGGCGATGGCTTGGTCAAGGAGTTCGGTTGTGCTCGCTTTGAACTCGGTGATCTGGATGTACGCGATCTCGTCGGGTAAGAGGGCGTGATGAACGGTAATCAGCGGGATGGCGGCGCGAGTGATGGTGACGGTAAAGACACGATCGTCAGCAGGCCGGCGGATGGTCAAACGCACCACAGTGCCCGCCGGGCCGCGAATGAGACTGACTGCACGGGCGCTAGCATCTTTGTCGTCCAATCCGGCAATCAACTCAGCCAGCGGTTGGTCGTCTACCGCGACGATAATGTCACCCGGTTGCAAGCCAGCTTGTTCGGCAGGCGAGTTGCGAATCGGGCGGTCGATGATGATTTGGCCGTTTTCCACCCGCAAATAGGCACCAATCCCTTCAAAGCGTCCTTCCATCGAATCGCGGTTTTGGCGCGCCTCTTCCGGCTCTTGGAAATAGGTATAGGGATCGTCGAGCGTTGCTAGCATGCCTCGGATGGCGCCGTAGACCATACGCTGGCGATTGATCGCTTCGGGTTGGTAGAAGTTGCCCTCCACCAAATCCCAGACATCCCAAAAGACGGCAAATTGTTGGCGCCGGTCGCCGGGAGTGAGCAGCCGTGCGTCGGCATTCGAGACGCCGGTAATGAAGACATCAATCGGCGAGACGCCGACAATTCGCCCGGTGATCCAACCACCAAGGAAGGCGACTGCGATCACGGCAACCCATTGCGTGATTTTGCCGATAATGACCCAAGCCCGTTCCATGGAACAGCCTTTTCTAGCTGTGAAGTGCGTATTGCAGCATCGCCAACGCTGCCAGCGGTGCGGTTTCAGCACGCAAGATTCGCGGCCCCAACGAGACAGGATGCAACCCATGCCCAAGCGCCATCTCCCGCTCAGTCGGATCAATACCACCTTCCGGCCCTGAGAATATCGCGATTTGGCGCGCTGTTGCGTGGGTGCCAACCAGATCACGCAGATGGATGCTTGCCCGTTCATCGAGCAAGATGGCCAGATCGGCGGTGATGCTCTCAGCCAGCGCCGCTACGAATGGTTGGGGCGCTGCGATCGCCGGAATCCGGCCCCGAGCCGATTGCTCAGCAGCTTCAGTGGCGATCCGTTGCCAACGGGCCAGCCGGCGCTCATCAGCCCGATCACTAGGCAGTGAGCGGGCAAACGCCACCGGCACGATCCGGCGCGCACCCAACTCTACCGCTTTTTGCAATGCCCATTCAAACCGCTCTGGTCGAATCAAAGCCAGATAGAGATCGAAGGCAATGGCTGGTTCGCCGCTGGCTTGGCAACGGGCTATTACTTGACCGCGCGCTCGTTTACGATCGACCGCGGCAATCTCAACCACTGCTGCCCACCCTTGCCCATCAAGCAATAACACCCGATCGCCGGCGCCGAGCCGCAATACCCTGCCCCACTGATGCACCAGCGCCGGGTCATCAATCTCGATCTGATCAGATCGCAACCATGCTGGATCAACGAAGAAGCGCCGGGTATTGGGTATCGTTGTTGCGTTGTCCACGGCAGTATCTACAGAAAAATCGGGGCGGCGCCGGATGCAGCGCCGGCCATAGCGAGTAATGCTGTGAGATCGGGGATGTATGAACGCAACAAAGTGGCGTCACTCGCTGCAATCCGGTATGCTCCTAGCATTGCCGGCAATACCACTGCTGCACCCCGCCGCAACTCAAGCGTTTCCTTGCCCCACACCAGTTGCACCGTCCCGGCAATCACGGTCAAAATCTCTAACGAACCGGGATCGGTAGCGGCGCTGAGGCTGTCCTGCACCCGCCAGCGTTCCAACGCAAATGATGTGCAGGCTACCAACAGATCCCGCTGCTCGTCGAGCGGCAGAGGCCGGAGCTGCGCAGTGGCAGCCGGTTCACGCCGGCTCACCGCCAGCGCCTGTTCGATATGCAGCTCGCGTGGCTGGCCAGTGCGCGCATCGCGCCGGTTGTAGTCGTAGAGCCGATAGGTCAGATCCGATTTTTGCTGGATTTCAAACAGCATAATCCCAGCATTAATCGCATGAATCGTCCCTGCTGGCACAAAGATCAAATCACCGGCGCTGACCGGTTGTTGGGCAAGCAGCTCTTCCACCGTGCCATCGGCAATCGCCGCTGCCAACGCCTCCCGCTCTGCCGGCGCACGCATACCCAGCGTCACCGTCGCCCCCGGTTCAGCGTCCAGAATGTACCACGCCTCGGTTTTGCCGTGGAAGCCGGTATGCGCCTCAACGGTGTGGGCATACTCGTCGTCAGGATGCACCTGCACCGAGAGCCGGTCGGCAGCGTCGATAAATTTAGCCAGCAGTGGCAGGTCGGCCCCGTAGCGCGCAAACGGCCTCGTGCCTATCAACGCCGCGCCATACGCGCGCACCAATTCGGCCATCGTTGCGCCAGCCAATGGCCCATTGCTGACCCGATTGCTATCAAAGACCAGCCAAATCTCGCCGAGCCGTTCGGGGTGCGGCGGCGGCAATTCCAGCCATGGCGCCAGCCGTTGCCCGCCCCAGATCGGCTCTACCAGCCGCGGCTCGCACACAATTGGATACAACCCGCTCATGCTAATACCCTGTATTGCCACACGGCCGTGCGGCTCTATCACCATTGTAATCCATTACTGTGCGGCTTTTATAGAGCCGCACGGCTGTGCGGCTCTACGTATGCCCCACCATCACCGTGTATGTACCAGCGCTACCCATTCACCTTCGACATACCGTTCAACCTGCCGCAACCCGGCGGCAGCAAATGCCGCCACGACATCCGCCTCTTTTATGTCAATAATACCACTACTCACTAAATAACCGCCGGGTTTGAGCGCCGCCGCTAAATCCGGCGCTAACAGCACGAGCACTTTGGCAATCAGGTTGGCAGCAATGAGATCAAAGGCAGCGTGCGGAGTCGTTGCGCTCAGCGCCGGGTCAGGCGTTGCCGGGCCAAAATCGCCCGATAGCCAGTGCCCCATCACTTGCCCAGCCCCAAGGCTGCCCTCAGCTACCGTTACACTGTCACCCACCTGATTGCGCGCGACATTCTCCTGCGCGACCCGCACCGCAATCGGGTCATTGTCGAGCGCCAGCACCGCGCCGGCCCCCAACTTGGCCGCCGCAATCGCCAAGATGCCCGATCCAGTGCCCAGATCAAGCACCTGCTGGCCGGGTTGCACCAGCCGTTCGAGCAGTTGCAGACAGAGTTTGGTAGTGGGGTGCAAGCCGGTACCAAACGCCATCCCCGGATCAAGCAAGAGCACGATGTCGTCCGGTTGGGGTTTGTATTCGAGCCACGACGGCACGATCACTGTTCGCGCACCAATCCGCAGTACCGGGTAGAACTGTTTCCAAGCGTTTGCCCAATCCTCTTCGGCGATAGTCCTCGTCTGGATTGGCCTCAGCGGGCGGATTTGACTAACATGCCAGAGGGCGTGCTCGATCCGCTGGCGCGTCTCTTCGACCTGCGCGTCGAGCGGCAGATACGTGCGCAGCCAGACTGGCCGGTTGGGGTCATATTGGAACTCTGGCCCTTCATCGCCGGCGATCCAGCCTTGTTCCACCACCACGCCGCCGTTGTAGCCGTAGCGTGCCAGTATCTCAGAGACGGTTTCAACGACCTCTGGCTCGACTTCAACCGCGATTTCAAGCCACGTGTTTGGCGTTTCCATACCGCTCATCCTTGCCACTTCCAGCGCGTGCCCTGCGGCCCGTCTTCCAGCGTGACTCCGAGATCAGCCAGCCGGTTGCGCACGAGATCGGCCAGCGCGAACTGCTTGGCTTTGCGCAGCTCGCCGCGCACCTCGATCAACAGCTCGATAAACGGGGTCGCTTCGGCGGCAGCACGCGCTTGGCGCGGCTGGAGCCGCAAACCGAGCACACCAGCCAGTTCGCGCAGCGTCTGTTGGCCAACTGCCAACTCTTCGGCGGCAAGGCCGGCGTCGCGCGCCGCATTGATCGCCCGCACTAGATCAAACAACGCCGCCAGCGCCGCCGGACTGTTGAAGTCGTTGTCCATCGCGGCGATAAACCGCTCGCGAGCAATGGCGGCAGCGTCGCGCAGCGCCGTCACTGCCGGCCCCTCATGCACATTGCCGGTCGCCGGCGCTAACGCCGAGAGCAACCGCTCAAGCTTGCGCTGGTTGTCGGCGGCAATCTCGTCGTTATAGGTCAGCGGGCTACGGTACGAGCTGCTCAAGACGATCAGCCGGAAGACATCGGCATCGTAGCGGCTAAGAAAATCGGCGATCGTCACCACATTCCCCAGCGACTTCGACATCTTCTCAACCTGCCGGGTCTGCGGGTTCACCAATTGCAGCATACCGTTATGCACCCAGTAGCGGGCGAACGGCTGGCCGGTCAGGCTCTCGCTCTGAGCGATTTCGTTCTCGTGATGCGGGAAGATCAGGTCGGTGCCGCCGCCGTGAATGTCAATCTGCGGGCCGAGGTGCTCCATCGCCATTGCCGAGCACTCAATGTGCCACCCCGGTCGGCCCGGCCCCCACGGGCTATCCCACGCCGGCTCGCCGGGACGAGACGCCTTCCAGAGGGCAAAATCAGCCGGCGATTCCTTGCGCGGATCAACCTCAAAGCGGGTGCCACTTAGCATCTCGTCGAGCGACCGGCCCGACAACTTGCCGTAGTCTTCGTCGCGCTGGACCCGGAAGTAGACATCGCCATCGACCACATAAGCGTAGCCGCGCTCGATCAAGCCCTGCACAAAAGCGATGATTCCCGGCATCGTGGTTGAAACCCGCGGGTAAGCCGTCGCCGGTAAGACATTCATCGCCTGCAACTGGGCCAAAAACTCGGCAGCATATTGACCTGACAACGCTAGCGGGTCTTGGCCCATCGCGTTCGCGCGCGCGATCACCTTGTCATCAATATCGGTGAAGTTGACGATATGCCGCACCTGATAGCCACGAAACTCAAGGTAACGGCGGATCATGTCGAAGACGATCGCTGACATCGCGTGGCCGATATGCGCTTCGTCATACGGTGTCACCCCGCAGACATACATCCGCACCACACCCGGCTCGATTGTCTCCAGCGGTTCAAGCCGCCGGGTCAGGGTATTGTAAAGCTGAATCGCCATACCAACTCGCTATCTCGCACTGCGGCGGGCCGTGTCCGTTCAAATGCCCGCGCCTTGATTATACTCTTCTTCAACCGACGGCGTTTCATCCAGCAACGTTTGCCAGAGCTGATCAGGCAATGCGTCGTATCTCAAGCGATGCTCTTCGTGATGTACGTGCGTCTCGGCTTCGAGATCGGCAATGCGCATTTCCAACTCTAGCACCTTGTCGTGCAGGCAACGCAGCATTTCGCCTTCGGGGTCGGGTAATTGCTCAACCCGGCGCGACTGGCCGGTCACCGGATCGCGGCGGGCCACGATGCGCGCCGGCACGCCGACCGCCGTCGAATGGGGCGGCACGTCTTTAACCACCACCGCGCCGCCGCCAATGCGTGCCCCACGCCCGATCCTGATCGCTCCCAACACGATCGCCCCCACGCCGATCACCACGTCGTCTTCAACGGTTGGGTGGCGCTTGCCGGTCTGTTTACCGGTGCCGCCGAGCGTCACCCCTTGATAGAGCATCACCCAATCGCCGATTTCGGTTGTCTCACCGATGACGACCCCCATACCGTGATCAATGAAGAAACCGCGCCCGATCCGCGCGCCGGGGTGAATCTCGATTCCGGTCAGAAAACGGCTGATCTGCGAGATCAGCCGCGGAATGAACGGAATCTCGCGCCGGTAGAGGGCATGGGCCAGACGGTGCAGAATTATCGCGTGCAGGCCGGGGTAGAGCAAGACCTCGGCCAAGTTGCGTGCAGCCGGATCATTACGAAAAATGGCGCGAATATCGTCGCGCAACACACAGAGAGCATGTGACAGACGCATCGGATTGCTCCGGCGAATAATATAACTGCTAACCGCTGAAGGGTATAACGAGAGAGCGCCGGAAGCGCGCAACGATGCGCGAACCCGGCGGGCATACATGCCGGGGCGCCGCCAAGTAGGGCAGCGCCCCTAGCGACAGTAGCATCCGGGGAATGGAAGGGGGAAGGAGGCGAACGATTTAGTCGTCGCTTGACGAGTCACTCTTGTCACCTTTGCTCGAGTCGCTGCCTGTTACTGAGCCGCTGCTCGCGCCACGGCTATCGGTAATGTACCAGCCTGACCCTTTGAAAACAATGCCCGCCGGCTGAATCACCCGGCGCACCCGGCCTTGCTGGCCGCACAGGCAGACGGTCAGCGGCTCGTCTTTGAAGCTTTGGAATTGTTCAAACTGCTTGCCACAGGCATCACAGGCGTATACGTAGGTTGGCATAGCGCGCTTCCTACCTCCATTGCGTAGTTGTTTGACATATCACGTTCTGTATTGTACCCCAGAGCGTCAACATGCGCAATAAGAGGAGTGTTAGATCATGGAGGTCGAAGCAGGACACCCAGTCGCCTCGTTACATCACCGATTTTACTCAACCCTTGCGTTCAATACCATTCTTACCCGCTCTCCCCCTTGGAGAGAAACGAACGGAGAGCGGAATTCATGCCGCCCACCCCTGACCATCTCGTTACCCGACTTCCCGAAGAGAAACGAATGGAGAGCGGAACTTATTCCGCCCTCTATGTGACCTTGCCCAGACGGGGGATGAATGCGGGGTGTGGGGATGCCGCGCAGGGGTGATAGCCACTCGCAACGGAGGACGGCTTTCATCCCGCCCTCCGTGTGACCTTGCCGGACGGGATAGAAGCCCCCCCTCCCGCCGACCCACTCCCCGCAGGGGAAAGTAGGTGAGAGGAGGATGCGCTCTTTTGTCATTGCGAGGGGACGCAGCCCCCGAGGCAATCTCCGGCTGAAGGTAGTGAATAGTGAACGACAGAGGGGCAGCACCGCTGTGCCCCCATTCCTGTGCTCTCTGACCCCGGCCCTCTCCCCCGTGGGGAGAGGGGTGAGGAATAGCGTACTTGTCATTCGTTCCCCTATTCGTTCATTCCTCGCCCTATTCCCCATCATTGACATACCCCTCTTGTGCATGGTATCATCTATGACGCAGTGTGTTATAAATTCATCAGAGCGGAGTGGCGCATGCGTTGGCTTGGATGGTCTCTGGCCGGAGCTGGGGTGACAGCAGCAACCGTATTTGCGGTTCGTCGCCCCTTGCTCGCCCGCCTGCTCGGTTTGCGCCCCGCCGAGCACCGGGTGGCCGTCACCCGTGACATACCCATCCGCATGCCCGATGGCGTTGTGCTCTACGCCGACCGCTACGCACCCCGCGATGGCGGCCCCCATCCCACCATCCTGATCCGCACCCCTTACGGCCGCCCCAGTGAATTGGGGCCGCTGGGCATCTTTGAACACACCGGTTGCATGCTTTTTGCCGAACGCGGCTACAACGTGATCGTGCAGAGCGTGCGCGGGCGCTACCGCTCGGAAGGTGTGTTTGAGCCGTTCGTCAACGAAGCCGCCGATGGCCGGGCAACAGTGGCATGGATCGGCGAACAACCATGGTTCGACGGGAGTCTCGGTCTCTGGGGGCCGAGCTACGTTGGCTATACTCAATGGGGGCCAGCGATCGACGGGCCGCCCTACCTCAAAGCGATTGTGCCGATTGTTACCAGCGCCCGCTTTTCATCGCTCTTCTACCCCGGCGGCGCGTTCGCGCTCGAATCAACATTGCGGTGGGTCTTTCTCATCGCTGCAACCAATCGCCAACGCCAACGGCTTGATCCGTCAGCACTCTGGCGCTTATTCGTCTTGCGCGAGCGGATCCTAAGTCGTGCTCTTCATCATCAACCCTACGCTGCCGCCGATGCACTGGCGACCGGCGCTTCAGTGCCCTTTTTCCAACGTTGGTTGCGCGATCCTGATCCATACGGGCCGTACTGGTCGCAGGTTGATTACCACCGCTCGTTGCACCGGATCAACGCTGCCGTCCATCTGGTCGCCGGCTGGTACGACATCTTCCTCCCCGGCCAGTTGACCGACTACGCTGCCTTGGTTGCCGCCGGCAAACGCCCTTACCTAACCGTCTTGCCGCGCGCGCATACCGATCTGGCGCTGGTCTTTGAAGGACTGCGCGAAGGGTTATGGTGGTTTGATGCTCATTTGAAAGACCAACGCGAGCTGTTAGCCCGTCGTCCGGTACGCATCGCCCTGATGGGCAGCCACGAGTGGCACGAGATGGATTTCTGGCCGCCACCGGCCACTATGACGCGCTATTGCTTGCAACCCGATCGCAGTCTTGCTCGCCAAGCACCACCCACCGGCGCACCGCCCAGCCGCTTTCACTACGATCCTGCCGATCCGACCCCAGCCATCGGCGGCGCGGTGCTTAGCGCACAGGGCGGCCCCCGCGACCAGCGCCCGCTCGAAGCGCGGCCCGATGTGCTAACCTTCACTAGCCCGCCGCTGGCGGCTGATCTCGATGTGATCGGGCCGGTGCGCCTGTGCGTCTATATTTGTACCGATCATCCCTTCTTCGATCTGGTTGGCCGTCTCTGCGATGTTTACCCCGATGGGCGCAGCATCAATATCTGCGACGGCATCGTGCGCGTGCGACCCGGCGTTGGCGATGTCCAGCCTGACGGTACACGCCGGATCGAGATTGATCTCACTGCCACCGCCCAACGTTTCCGCGCCGGCCACCGCCTGCGTGTCCAGATTGCCGGTGGCGGCAACCCACGCTGGGGGGCACACCCCGGCGACGATTGCCCGTATGGGCAAGGACGAGGCGGCCCGGTCATCGAGCACCGCATTTGCCACGACGCTGATCATCCGTCGGCAGTGGTGTTGCCGGTAGTTGACACACCGCACTCCCCACAACCGTAGGGACACATCACGGTGTGCCCTGTCGGCACCCGGTCAGGTGTCCCATCGACACTCTGTTATGCGTCCTAACACGTTTTGTATTGGTCATCAACAAGCAAAGGAGCACACCCACAATGGAGTACGAGCACAGCCCAGAAATCAAGATGTTACGCCAGACGGTACGCGAATTTGTCGACAAGGAGATCCGCCCGATTGCCCGCGCCATTGACGAAGAAGAGCGCGTACCGTTCGAGACGCTGAAGAAGGCCGCTGACTTAGGCCTGCTCGGTGTCCCCTTTCCCGAGCGCTATGGCGGCCTCGAACTCGGTATCACCGGCTACTGCGTGCTGATGGAAGAGCTTAACCGGGCCTGCGCCAGCCACGCCACCATCATCGGCGCCCATTCTCAATTGGCGGCGATGAGCATCTATCTCGGCGGTACCGAGCAGCAAAAGGAGACCTACCTGCGCGCGTTAATCGAAGGGCGTATGTGGGGCGCGTGGGCACTCACCGAACCAAATGCCGGCTCAGATGCCGCCCACATCCAGACCACCGCCGAGCGCCGCGGCGATGAGTGGATTATCAACGGCCAGAAGATGTGGATTACCAACGGCAGCTTCGCCGACGTGATCGTCGTTCATGCCGTGACCGACAAAAATCTCGGCGCGCGCGGCGGCATCACCGCCTTCATCGTCGAGAAGAATATGCCCGGTTTCCGCGTTGGCAAGATCGAAGAAAAGATGGGGTTGCGCGCCTCGCATACCGCCAGCCTCTATTTCGAGGATTGCCGCGTTCCGGCCGAGAATGTGCTAGGTCAGGTTGGCATGGGCTTCCCGCTCGCGATGCGCACGCTTGACATCGGTCGCTGCGGTTTGGGCGCCAGCAGTATCGGTTCGGCGAAGGAAGCCTTCGAGCTGAGCCGCAAGTATATGGTTACCCGCCACCAGTTTGGCCGCCCGATCGCCGAATTCCAAGCTCTCCAGTTTAAACTGGCTGAGATGGCGATGAAGCTCTACACAATGGAACAGATCGTCTACGACTGCGCTCGCCGGGTTGACGCCGGCCAGCCAGCGACGCTCGAAAGCAGTATCGTCAAACTCTACTGTACCGAGATGGCCAGCCAGATTATTGACGAAGCAATCCAAATCCACGGCGGGATGGGTTTCTCGCGCGAGTTACCGCTTGAGCGTATGTACCGCGATGCCCGCGTCACCCGCATCTTCGAGGGCACCAACGAAATTCAAAAGCACGTGATCGCCAGCGAATTGCTGAAGCAGGTTGGCTACAAAATCCGGCTGTACTAACTCGCCTACACCGTAGAGACGTAGCAATGCTACGTCTCTACGGTCTCTACCTTTCCGTGTATCTCGTCAACAATAGCGGAGAGGTAAGCATCCAGCGTACACTGAGAGCGGCATAGGATCCATCAAACGAAACGCCATCCAAGCGAGCAGCGTCCCAATCTATCAAAACCCATCACCGTTCTCGCGGATCTAACGCATCCCGCAACCCATCGCCGAGGAAGGTAAACGACAACATCAGTCCTGCAATCAAGACCACCGGAAAGCTCAGCAACCACGGCCCCGACGACAGGTTATTGTATCCCTCAGTCAACATCACTCCTAGACTGGTCGGAAACGGATTATCGGGATCGACCGAGGGCCGCATACCAACACCCAGAATAGTCAATACCGCCTCGGCACTGATCAAAGCCGGAATGCTAAACGAGGTCGAGACAATAATCGGCGCCAGCGTATTGGGCAAGATGTGCCGCCAGAGGATCGCCGCCGTCGGCACCCCAATTGCCCGCGCCGCCTCGACAAACTCCTTCTCCTTCAGCGACAGCACCTGCCCGCGCACCAAGCGGGCAATTCCTGTCCAGCTCACCAGCGAGACAGCGACAAAGATCAGCAGCAACCCGTTAAACGTGCGACCGAGCCACGTCTCACGGAACGCCGTCGAAAGCGCGATAATAAACAACAGATCGGGGAAGGCAGCCACAATCTCGGTAAACCGCATGAGCAGATTATCAAGCCACCCACCAGCAAAACCTGAAATCAGGCCAATTGTCACCCCGATCAGCAGAATCGCAACCTGCGGCACAATCCCCACAATCAGCGATACCCGGATAGCATACATCAACCGCGACAAGACATCGCGCCCCAACGTGTCGGTGCCGAGCAGATGTTCAGGCACTCCCATACGAGCCGGGTTATCCGTTACCCATGCCGGCGGGCGCAGGCTGTTATTAGGAATTTGCTGAACGGGGTTATACGGTGCGAGCCACGGCGCAGCAATCGCTACGATCACGTAGAGGATAATCACCACCAACCCAACCATCGCTGCACGATTGCGCCGCAGCCGGGCCAGCGCATCCGACCACAAACTGCGCGGTTTGGTGTTTAGAGCTTGAATATCGATCGGGTTGGTCAACGACTTGGCCGGTGACGTCACGTCTGTTCCTCGCTCTCAGCCTATAACTCTCTGAACCACAGCGATTCGCGCAGAGAGCGCGGGTCGTTGGGTCGTCCGTCTGCTATGCGCAGGCATCTATCACCCTTAGCGATTCACCCAGAGAGCGCGAGCCGCTGGCCCGCACGAACCGATAACCCTCTGCACCGTAGAGAGGCGGTTGGCTACCTCGCTCCTCTCCATTACTTATAGCTAATCCGTGGATCAAGCACGCCATACGCAATATCGACCAAGAGATTAGCAATCCCCAAAAAGAAGACATAAATCAGTGACCCGGCCATAATCATCGAATAGTCGCGCTTGCCGATCGCGTCAACAAAGGTGCGCCCCATGCCGGGTACTTGAAAGATGGTCTCGACAAACAGCGTACCAGTAATCAAACCGGCCAGCGCCGGACCCAAAATCGTCACCACCGGCAGCAGCGCATTTTTGAGCATGTGACGCCAGACAATCACCTGCCCGGCCAAGCCCTTCGCCTGCGCCGTGCGAATGTAGTCTTGCCGTTTCACTTCGAGCACACTCGACCGCGTTAATCGAGCAATGAACGCCATGCTGGTTGTGCCTAACGCCACCGTCGGCAAAATCCACGGCTTCACTGGATCGTTCCAATCGGGAATGACCGTAAACCAGTTAAGAATCACGGCAAAAATGATGACCAATATCAAACTGGTAATCAGCGTCCCTAACGCGACGAAGATCGTCGATGACAACGAGAGCAGGTAATCGAGCCACGTATTTTGGCGCAGCGCAGCCAGAATGCCCAACGGAATGCCGAACATAACCGCAAACAAGAGGGCTTGCACGCCTAAACGGGCTGAGTAATAAAACTTGCTGGGCCGGGTTGGCGTGCCTTCAAACAGCTCTTGCTGCACCGTGCGCGCCCCCCGCGATGAGTAGGTTGGGCCGAGATTGCCGGCAATCGCGCCCCACTGTATCTTCCATTCACCGGTTTTCGGATCGGGCACGACATCAAAAAACATATAGCGGGTAAACTGGCGCCAAAACGGTAAATCCATCCCAAACCGCTCGCGCAAAATCGCTTCGACCCGCGGCGAGAGCTGGCGCCGTTCGGGTTGAGTGTCGAATGGGCCACCCGGCGTCAGTTTGGCAATGCCGAAGGTGACAAAGCCAACGATAATCAACACCGGAATATTCCACAAGATGCGCCGGATAATGTAAGCGGTCATACCACTCTTCCCTTTTGAGCGCTGGTGTGCAACGCAACGACACTTGCCTCTAGCACCGCGAACATTGTTCTGATGGGAAACGCAAAGGCGCTAGGGCGTACAGTGTTGAGCCTGTTTCCCATTCCCATACGTACCTTTGCGCCTTTGCGTTTTGCATTATCCAAGTCACCTAGGGCTGCACATCAACGTTCGGCAAATTGAAGAAGCCGAGCCAGTAATCGAGCGGCGTGATTGTCTCCTTGGTCACCCCCTTCACATACGGCTTCACCAACACTGGCCCGCCGTTGTTAAGCATGAAGACCACTGGCGCGTCTTCAACCAAAATCGTCTGCGCCTGCGCATACAGCTCAGCACGGCGCACCGGGTCTTGCTCAATATCAGCCTGTCGTACCAGCTCGTCGAGCCGCGGGTTCGAGTAGTTGACGCGCGTGCTGAGCAAACCATTGGTCTGGAAGAGTGAGACCCAGTTCTGTGGATCGGGATAGTCAGCACACCAGCCGAGCGAGAACATCTGCGGCGGGTTGTCCTTGGTGGCCGCAGCAAAGGCAGTTGGATCGATAGGATCGAGGATCACATCGATACCAAGATTCTGCTTGAACTGGTTGGCTACCCACTCGAAGCGGGCATTGTTACGCGCTGTGCCCGAATAGGTCAGCTTAATCTCAGGCAAACCTTTACCGTCAGGATAACCAGCCTCGGCCAGTGTCTGCTTCGCCTTCTCTGGGTTAAACTGCCATAGCTTCAAATCGGGCTGGTAGCCGGGGAAGCCGGGCGGAATGAAGCTGTAGGTTGGTGAGCCGAGACCTTGAAAGACATCGCGCACGTAGGCTTCGCGGTCGAGCGCCTGTGCGAAGGCTTGCCGTACCAACTTATTGTCGAACGGCGGCTTGGCAAGGTTGAAACCGAAATAGAAGGTGCAAGAACCGGGGACATCAATGATCTGCTGGCTCAAGACCGGGTCTGATTTGACCGTTGCCAAATCCTCGGCGCCAACACCCAGAATATCTAGCTCACCGTTCTGGTAAGCTTGGAAGGCCACTTGGCCATCGGTGATCATGTAGTACTCAACCCGCTTGAGCTTGACCGGCCCCAGCGGTCCCACGTAATAGGGATTCGGCTCCCAGATTGCCTTGCTGTCGTGTTCCCACTCTTTCAGCACGAAGGGGCCGTTGCCAATGTAGTTGGCGGGATCGTACCACCAGTCCTCACCTTTCGCCACGTCCTCTTCGCGTACCGGTGCGCCAATCCAGAGCGCGGCCATGCTGAGGAAGTAGGGCGCCGGCGCGACCAGTTCGATCTGTAGCGTGTAATCGTCAAGCGCCTTGACACCAAACTCATCGCGCAGCTTGTCGAGATCGAGTTTCATCACCTCTTCCATCGACAAGCCTTGGCAAGCTGCGGCGCTATACTCGCTGTAGCCCTTAATAATGCCACACGGCAACGACTGGTACTCGCCCGCCGTTTCTGGGTCGGCGAGCCGCTTCCACGCATATTCAAAGTTGCGTGCAGTTAACGGCGTACCATCACTGTACTTACCGTCGCGGCGCAAGGTAAAGGTGTACACCTTTCCATCTGCCGACACGTCAACCTTCTCAGCCGCCCCCGGAATAGGGTTCATATCGAGATCAAAGGTCATCAAGGCCTGATAGGCCATCATAATGAACTGGATCTCGTTGACGAAGCTAGCCTTCTGCGGATCGATATTGTCTGGCTCCGAGCCAGTGTTAAGCCGCAACACACCGGGTTGCGCCGTTCCAGCAACTGGCGCAGCGGTTGGCCGCGTTGCAGCGGTTGGTTGCGGCGCAGCGGCGGTCGTTGGCTGTTCAACTGGGGCTGCGGTTGCTTGCGTAGCCGGGGGATTGCCGCCGCCGCAGGCTGCCAAGATGGGCAACAATAGCCCAAAGAGCAACCCAAGAGCGAGTGCGTGACGCCAGTGAAGTGAATTCATCGCCACACTCCTTGTAGCATCTGTAAAACAGCGAAACCTATCGAATCGGGGAAATGACACCTGAATTGCACCATCGTTACGGGTATCCATGCGAGGAACGTTACCAATAGCCTGCGTCCCTGACCTCCTTTCTACCTGATTCGGGTACAGTACCGAAACGGAGCGGGCAATACAGGTGGTTTATGTGGAACATTCCCTCATTCGATAGAGCGATCGTACCACGCTGGTTGGATGGTTGTCAAGGCAAATGAAAAGGTAGGGGTAAGTTTGAGACCTACCGTTATTGCCACGCGATTAGATAATTTTCAAGGCAAATGAACGTGGCGTCAACGACCAGCAGCTAACGGCTCACGATCGCAACACAGCGATTGTCGCAATCGCAAAGAAGAACTGCACACCGACCGAAAAGGCTTGCAAGAGAAGGGCAGCCAAGGGGCTGCGCCGGTAGACGATCAGACCGCCAACGAGATTGAACAGCGCGGTCAGCACCGCCGCTACTGGCAAGAAGAAGATACGGATGCGCGGGGCTAATTCGGCGGCAGCGCCAATTTGGTCACCCCGCCATGCGATCTGAGGCGGCAACGAGGGATAGATGACCGCAATCGCCCCAAACAAGCCCAGATTAAGAATGAGCGTCACGAGTAACAATCGCCGGATGACCGGATCGGCCCAGAAGTCGTAGACCAGAAAGCGGGCAACTTCAATGCCGGGAGCCAACGCTTGAATGGCGCCAAGCCGCCGTCGCTGCTCTAATTCTTGCACGAAGCCGGCTTGGTCGGTGGGAGAAATGGCGTAGGCTTCATTGCCGGCGTAGATCACTAATGCTTCGGCCAATGGCCGGGTGGTAAAGCGATGAATGACAATGCCGTCATGGGTCTGTACCCGGCCATGGTAATAGCCGATGCTCGCCAATGCTGTACGCCAACTGCCGATCGCTAACGCGCCCTGTTCAACCCGATCGATCAGGGTAAGTGGAATGACTGTGCGGCTGCCCAGCCACTGGATGTACAACCCATTGCGGTCAAGGCTATACCGTAAGGTCAACGCAGCAGCAGTCCGGTAGAGGAGGAAACCGGCCAACACTAGCAAGCCAAGCACCAGTACAGCCTGCCCAAACAGCCAGCCGTCAATCGGCCACTGCTCTGGCGGCCCGCTCAGCGCCGCCCTCATCATAAACAACAGCCAACCTGCCCCCGCTGCGCTCACAACGGCAAGAATAAGACCAAGCCAGATACGAGCTGTTGCTATTGGTCGCCAGCGTTGCATAGTGCGTCATGAAGCCAATCAGGCCCGCAATAGCATCATTGCCGGTCTGTGGCAGCAATTGCGTCCCTCATCTCATCAAACGAGCCGCACTGCCTAGGGATGGAGTGCGGCAGTTTTTACCTGCCGCACTCAGTCCCTGAGGATGTCAAACGCACCCTTCACGAAACCGGCGCTCCCCAATTACGGCGTCACCGTCGCCGTCGGCTCCGGTGTGACCGCAACGGTCGGCTCTGGCGTCGGCGTTGGCAACGGGGTCGGCGGGCCGGGCAAATAGGTCGGCACCAATGTCGGAACCGGCTCAGTTGGGAATGGCGTCGGCGTCGGCGTTGGCTCGGGGAAGCGCCGCACGTCGGCTGCAGCCCGTTGCTCAGCAATCCAACGATCGAACGATTCGGTGCGCGCCTTCTGCAACTGATCCTCTTTCGACGGGATCGTCTGATCCGTCACTTCCAGAATATGCCAGCCAAACTGGGTTCGGATCGGATCGCTGATTTGGTTCACCGGCAACGCGAAGGCAGCCTGCACCAGTTCCGGCGGGTAGGTAGCACCGTTATCGGCAAAGCCATTGCGATCAAACGAACCGATGTCGCCCCCATTCTCGCGCGAACCGGGATCGTCCGAACGTTCGGCGGCCAGCGTCGCAAAATCGGCACCGGACCGCAATTGGTCGGCCAGCTCTTGCGCAGCCGGCAACGCCGCAGCAAAGGCCGCATCGATCTGCTCGGTCGTCGCATCTGCCGGCGGGTTGACCGCGATCAAGATCTGGCGCGCGCGCACCCGCTCTGGCTCAGTGCTGGCAACGAAGGTTTCTTCCGGCACCAGCCGGGCCTGAATCTGATTGTTGAGCAACCGATCGCGGTACTGGTCGAGCAACGCTTGGCGGAACTCGTCTTTGCTCAGCTCCGGCTTTGCTTCAGTAGTGATTAGCTCAAGCTCGTAACGGCGATAAATCTCGTCGATAATCTGATCAAACTGCGTGCGCGCCTCAGCGGGTTGGGGTGTTGGCACTGGTGTAAAGGTTGGGAACGGCGTCGGCGACGGTTCTGGGGTTGGCGTTGGCCCACCGGGAGTCGGCGATGGCGTCGCCGTCGGTTCTGGCGTTGCTGTCGCCGCCGGATCAACCGTCGGCGATGGTGTTACATTCGGATCAGGCGTCGGAGTTGGTTCGGGCAGCGGCGGGATGAAGATAAAGGACAAATCGGCAACCGCTTCTTGGATTGCCGCATCGTCGCTGATCGTGATACCAAAGTCAGCCGCAGCCCGCTGTTTAAGCTGCCGATCAATCCAATCCGAAACGATCCGATCTTCAATCGCGGTATTGCGCAACCCGCGGATCTGCTGATCGATCACGATGCTGCGCCCCTGAAACTGCTGGGCAATCTGTGGGTTGCTGGCTCCAAACAGATCGAGCAACTGGAAATTCTGATAGATCTCGCGGGCGTAGGCAAGGCGACGTTCGCGCCAGTAATCGCTGCGGGTGAGGGTCGCTGCACCAACCTGCGCCACTGGCCGGCTGGGAATCCACAGTTGTTCGTAGATCAACCCGCTGACGATAGCTAATAGGGCAATCGCCAGCGCACTCGCCGTAGCGATAATGACCAGACGCTGACGGCGCTCTTCTTCGAGACGGCGGCGCGATGGGCGACGCGGCGCGGGAGGTTGCGCCGGCGCTTTTACGCTCCGTGGCGGCTTGGGTGTTTGTGACATAGGCTAGAATGGAATATCATCATCACTAATATCTGGCGGCGGTTCGCGACGGGGCGGTCGTGACGGTGAGTCGTCGGTGCGCGATTCGCGCTGCTCAAGCAAGATCATATCTTGCGCAACCACTTCCACCCGCGAACGAGCTTGCCCAGTTTGGGCATCTTCCCACGTCCGCGTTTGCAAGCGGCCCTCGATGTACACCCGCGCTCCCCGGCTCAGATACTGGTGGCAGATTTCGGCCAATCGGTTCCACGCAACGATATGAAACCATTCAGTCTCATCGTGTAGATTGCCGTTGGGATCGCGCCATTGACGGCTGGCAGCGACCCGAAAGGTAGTCACCGGCGTGCCGGTAGCAGTGTAGCGTAGTTCAGGATCGGCGCCAAGGCGACCAATGATCAAGACTTTATTTAAATCACGCGCCATGGCGCCCTCCACCACGATGAACTGCTGTCTTCACCGGCACGCTGGCGCAAGTGTTATTCGTCGCTCAGCGCCGGCTCTTCCTCTGACTCCGGCTCGACCGGCTCGACGAGGCTCGACTGAGTGGCTTTGTCCTCAACCAACACCAACAAGTGGCGTAAGATGTTGTCGTTCAACCGAATCGCCCGATCCAATTCGGCCACCTTCGACGCGCTCAAGGTGAGGGTGAAGAAGACGTAATACCCCTCGGTGAAGCTGCGGCGGCTGGCTTCGCCGGTCACATACTCGCGGATCGGGTAAGCCAGCTTGCGGCGCCCCCACGGCGACGATTGGCTCACGGTGTTGACTTGGCCCCCCAGTTGCTCGACCGTCTGCTTGACACGGTCGATGTTGGCGTTGATCCCCTCTTCGTTGGCGAAGAGCGGGCTAATGATGATGACTAGCTCGTACTCTCGACGACGATCGCGCACAAAAGCCTCCTCTGGTGATGTTCCGCTCGCCTCTCGCCCAGCGGCGCGATCCGGACGCAACGGCGGAACAGAAAGACGATTGGGAGCGTATTCCTGTTCACGCTCCCACGTGACATCATGCGATTATACCATATCTTATTTGGGCTGCGTTCGCTGTCCGCTGCGACGTTACGGCGTCACACTACTCTTGCAGTGCGCGCCACGCTTCCGGCGTATCGGCGTCGGTTATCACCGCCGGATCGTTCGTTTCATGCCAGACGATCTGATCGGTGTAACGATTGAAGACAGCGCGGGCGCCGGCGTCGCCGCGCAGCGTTGTCAGCTCGGCGAAGAGGTCGGCAGCGATGATCACGGGGTTACCGCGCTGGCTGCGGTAGACGGGCACGAGCGCGAGTGCCGCCGGCACGGCGCGATAGGCGTTGATCAATTCGTTGATGAGCCGCACCGTCACCAGCGGTTGATCAACCAGCAAGACCATCGCCGCAGTGGTATCGGCCGGCAACGCGCGCAACCCTACGGCGAGCGAGGTACCTAACCCTTCGGCATAAGCCGAGTTGGTGACGATCTGCACCGACAGATCGCGCAACGCGACCCGCACCTGCGCTTCGGCGGCGCCAACCACAACGGTAAGTCCGGCCAGTTGGCTGGCTAACGCTTCGGTAGCGATATGCGCGACCAGTGGCCGGCCTTTCCAAACTAGCAACTGCTTGGGTTGGCCCATCCGGGTCGATTGGCCAGCAGCCAGCAAGAGACCGACGATCTTCATGGTGTCACCTTGTTGGGCAGCGCGCCGCTCTGCCCTCGCTCGGCAACGCAATCCCCCGCGCGCACCTTCGCGCCCACGCTACTGGTAAGCCGCGATCAGCGCCTCGCTCAGCGTGGCGTCTTCGGCGGGAAAGACGCTGCGCAAGTCGCACACGACCTGCTCATCCATAATCCGGGCCACGACTGGCGGATCACCGGCGCGCAAGCGCGCGGCTAACGCCGTGGCAGTGCCGGTCGCCGGAACTAGCGCGACGCCAGCGCTAGGTTGGGTCGCGCCGGGGAGCGATCCGCCGCCGATCGCGCTCTCGCAGGCGATGGCGCGCGCCGACAGGCCGGCAGCGACTAGGGTGGCTGCCATCGCTTCCGCCCGCCGTTGCAATTCCGCCACCGGCGTGCTGATCAGTTGCCAGACCGGAATCTCACGCAGAGCCGCGCCGCGCAGGTAGCTGCGCAGCGTGGCAGCCAAACCGGCAATCGTACCCTTATCGACCCGTAGCGCACGGGCGAGCGGGTGGCGGCGCAATTGCCCAACGAGATCGCGCCGGCCCACGATAATGCCGGCCTGCGGCCCACCGAGCAGTTTGTCGCCGGAAAAGGTCACCAGATCGGCCCCGGCGGCAACGCTCGCTTGCACCGTCGGCTCGGCCTGCAACCCAAACTGGCGGGTATCGATCAGCGTTCCGCTGCCCAAATCGTCGAGCAGCGGTAAGCCGTGCTTGTGCGCCACTTCAGCCAGCTCGGCCAGCTTCGGCTCATGCACAAACCCAATTAAGCGGAAGTTGCTGGCATGGACGCGCAAGATCAGCGCGGTGCGCTCGGTGATGGCAGCTTCGTAGTCGCGGGCGTAGGTACGGTTGGTGGTACCCACTTCCACCAGCGTCGCCCCGCTCGCGCGCAAGACATCGGGAATGCGAAAGCCGCCGCCGATCTCGACTGCCTGCCCGCGCGAGATGATCACTTCGCGCCCAGCGGCCAGCGCAATCAAAGCTAGATAGACCGCCGCTGCATTGTTGTTGACCACCAGCGCCGCTTCCGCGCCGGTTAACCGCACCAGCAACGATTCCAGATGGACGTGGCGCGACCCGCGTTCGCCTGCCGCCAGATCGTACTCAAGGTTGCTATAGCCTGCCCCTACTGCCTGCATCGCTGCGCGCGCTGCGGCGCTGAGCGGGGCGCGGCCAAGGTTGGTCTGAATTACGACGCCGGTGGCGTTGATCAACGGGCGCAAGCTTGGGGCAAAGTTCGTCGCCAGCTCGGCATGCACCGCTGCCACTAACACCGGCAAACTAGGCGGCGGGCTGCCAGCGGCAATCGCTGCCCGTGCTTGCGCCAACACAGCCCGCGCCGCATCGCGAATCAGCTCGTGTGGCACGTCGGGCTGGCTAGTGCGCACCTCGCGGATCAAAGCATCAACGCTCGGCAAATGACGAAACGACATCGCTCACCCCAGACCATCGCGGCCCGGCTGCGTCAATTCAAACGCCTTGCGCAGCACCTGCTCGTAGCTCGGCGTCAGCTCGCGTTTACGCCGCGCCATCACAATCCGGGCCACGCTAATCATCGTATCGATCCGGTACTCGCGAAACACCTCGCCGCCCCACGTAAAATGCGGCACGTTTTTGGGTACGCTGTGCATGCCAAATACGTTCGAGCCGGTGCCAATCATCGTGCCGCCGGTCAGATGCAAGCCAATCCCTAATTTGACGTGATCGGCCAGAAAACAGCCCAACTTGAGAATGCCGGTATCGATTTGACCGATCCCCTCAAGCAACACTCGCACCGAACCATAGTTGTTCTTCAGATCGGAATTGGTCGTCATCGCGCCGATATTGACCCATTCCCCCAGCCAGCTATGACCGAGAAAGCCGTCGTGGTGCTTGTTCGAGTATCCCTGAATGATCGATGCTTCGACCTCACCGCCGACGCGGCAAACCGGGCCGAGACAGGTTTCAGCTCGGATGCGCGCGCTGGCAACTAGCGTCCCCGGCCCGATATAGGCCGGCCCCTGAATATAGCTGAACGGCTCGATCTGGGCCGCTTCGACAAACACCGGCCCGTCGCGGCTATCGAGCACTACCGGCCCAACCAACTGCGCCGTCGGATCGACATAAACGCGCCGGCCATGCGTGATCACGTGCGGCTGATCAGCCGTAAAGAGCGGTAACTGGCGCGCGAGCAACGGCTCATCGCGAATCAGTTGCTCGCCGGCTTGAGTAATCAGATCCCACGGGTAAACGAGCAACGCTGCCGGAACCTGCACCTCCACCACCCGCGCAAACCGCGCCAGCTCATTGCGCGCCGCCTCGCCCTGCTGCTCACGCAGATCATAGATGATCGCGCTCGCCAGCGCTGGCGACACTCGCGCGCCGAGTAACGTCTCACCCACGATGTACATCGTATTCACCGGCTCGCAGTCAAGCGCCGGCAACCACTCCAGATTAAGCGCGCGGCCATTCACAAACAGGATTGGATCGCTCGTGGCGAGCAGCTCGGCCAACCCTCCCGGCGGCCCAAAGTGCGGCATCAGGTGCGGACGGGCCAATCCACGCGCCGGGCGGCCAAGGATGACCGCTGCCCGCTCGCGAGCGGTAAACGCGCCACAACGCAGCTCAAAGACCGGACGGGCCTGCACCAAGGTGGCAAAATGGCGCCACTGTTCATCTTCAAACAGAATAAGGGTCATACGGATTTGGGAAAGACAGCCAATTGATCCCGGCTCGGTTCCCTTCCCAGCATAGCATAG
This sequence comes from uncultured Chloroflexus sp., assembly GCF_938091255.1. Lineage (NCBI taxonomy): Bacteria > Bacillati > Chloroflexota > Chloroflexia > Chloroflexales > Chloroflexaceae > Chloroflexus > uncultured Chloroflexus sp. Next base: position 107,023 of record NZ_CALLJH010000014.1, on the reverse strand, counting down.
ATTGGGGCGCAAGTGATCTACGTCTTGCAAGAGTGGTTTTACCGATCACAACATTGGCTGGCGCTTGTGCGAGCAAGTCATGCGTTCCCACTCAGGCATGGCATTCCGCGAATCAGGAGATGGCTTCGGGCGCTCCGCGCCCGCGCTCTGATATTCGGAAAGCGCACTAAACTGTCATCAACCTGTAATCCACCGATATGCAAATATTATCCACAAAGTACGGCTAGTTATCCACATTTCTATCTCTTGTAGTGGAATATATGGGGATAACGAAGATAGAAGGTCAATCCGGCGGGTTGCAACAGCACCGTTCGCCTACGGTGCTACAATATGCCTAGCAAAAGTGAACTACTGGAGCGCGCTATGACCACCACTCTGATTCGCGGCTGCTGCCCGCACGACTGCCCCGACACCTGCGGCACTATCACCGAAGTGCGCGATGGCCGCGCGGTGGCGTTTTACGCCGATCCCGATCACCCAATCACGCAAGGTTGGCTCTGCGCTAAAGTGCGCCCCTACCTCGAACGGGTCTACAGTCCGGATCGGTTGCTCTACCCGCTGCGCCGGGTGGGGCCGAAGGGAGGCGGGCAGTGGGAGCGGATCAGTTGGGAGGAGGCGATTGCCACAATTGCGGCTCGCTGGCAGGCGATCATTGCCGAGTACGGCGCGGCGGCGATTTTGCCCTATTCGTACAGCGGCACGCTAGGGCTGTTACAAACCGCGATCGTTGATGCCCGGCTGTGGAACCGGATGGGGGCGAGTGGTCTTGATCGGACGATCTGCTGCGCCGCTGCCCACGCCGCCGTCTACGCCACCCTCGGCGCGCGGCACAGCCCCGATTACAACGATCTGTTGCACAGCCGCCTGATCATGCTCTGGGGGCACAACCCAGCCAGCGCCGGCCCCCACGCGATGCCGTTCATTCGGCAAGCGCAACGGGCCGGTGCGTATGTGGTGGCGATTGACCCGCGCCGTACCGCGACGGCTCGATCGGCTGACCTGCATGTGCCGATCAATCCGGCTACCGACGGCGCGCTGGCACTCGGCATGATGCATGTGATCTTCGCCGAGAATTTACACGACGAGGCGTGGCTGGAACAGCATACGAGCGGGTGGCGCGAACTGCGCGCCCGCGCCGCCGAGTACGACCCTGAGCGGGTGGCGGCGATCACCGGCTTACCGGCGGCAACGATTATCGATTTGGCCCGCCGCTATGCCACCACCAAACCGGCGATTATCAAAACTGCCGACGGTATTCAGCGCCACCAGAACGGTGGCCAAACCTTCCGCGCGCTGCTCTGTCTGCCGGCAGTGGTGGGGCAGTATGGCGTGCGTGGCGGCGGGTTTGCGTATTCCACCGGCGGCTACGCCACGTGGGATGGCGCCGCAGTTGGGCATAGCGCTGAATGCCCGCCCACACCGCGGATGATCAATATGAACCGGCTGGGGGCAGCGCTGACCGGCGAAGTGACCCATCCGCCGATTATGTCGCTCTTTGTCTATTGCGCTAACCCGCTGGCTTCGTCGCCCAACGCTAGCTTGATCGAGCAGGGATTGCGGCGCGACGATCTCTTCACCGTCGTGCATGACCTCTTTCTGACCGATACCGCACGCTATGCCGATATTGTGCTGCCGGCAACTAGCCAGCTTGAACATCTTGATCTGCACCGCGCCTACGGCCACCGCTACCTTACGCTTAACCAACCGGTGATTGCGCCGTTGGGGGAAGCGAAGAGCAATTGGGACGTGACCCGCTTGCTGGCGACGGCGATGGGCTATACCGAACCATGGCTGCACGAGAGCGCCGAGGAAGCGATCCGCGGCGTGCTTGACGCTTCGCGCGCGCGTAATCCGTTTCTGGCCGGAATTACCTACGAGCGATTGCACCGCGAGGGTACAGTACGATTAGCGTTCACACCGGAAACCGAAGTTCCGTTCGCCGATGGCCGCTTCCCGACGCCGTCGGGTAAAGTCGAGCTGTGGAGCGCGACCATGGCAGCACAGGGACTTGACCCACTGCCCCACTACGAACCGCCCGCTGAGTATATCGCTCATCCGTTGGAAGATGGCTGGCTGACCTTGATCTCAGCCGCGCCGCATCACTTCGTCTCGTCGAGCATGGCCAACCAGCCGAGTTTGCGCGCCAAAGAAGGGCCACCGAGCCTCGAAATCAATCCAGTTGACGCTGCGGCGCACGGGATTCGTAACGGTGATGAGGTGGTTGTTGGTAACCAACGCGGCGAATGCCGATTGCGCGCCGTGGTCAGCGATAACGTTCCGCCGGGAGTGGTTTTTGCTGCCAAGGGTCATTGGGCTTCGCTCTCGCCCGATGGCCGCAACGTCAATTGGACCACACCCGACGCCTTGGCCGATCTCGGCGGGCAGAGCACCTTTCACAGCAACCGGGTGAGGATTTGGCGTGCCAGTAAGTGATCCAACAGTGTAACAGGCGAGAAGTAGTCGTTGATCCACCCCCGCCGATTGCTGTGCGCTGTTGCGCTTTTGTCATCACAGGAGGCGTCACGATGACCCCCCCAAGCAGGAGAGACGCCGGCCAATCGTTCACTGAGTTGGCAATTCTGCTCGGATTGGTGGCAGCCGTTGTAGTGGTTGGGTTAACGCTCACAGGAGAGGGGACGCGCGACGCGCTCTGCCGCGCGTCCAGCGCGTTTGGCGTGGAATGCGACGATCTGCTACGAGATGATTTTTCTAGCCTTGACAACTGGTCAATTCAAAATGGACGCTGGCAGATCCGCGATGGTCGCCTCTGCATTGATGGCCCCGGACGGATCTATCACCCGCTGGACCGGAATGACTATGTGATCAACATTGATCTAGCCCGCATCACCAAAGGCAACGGTTACGGCATTTTCTTCCGTGATTCAGGTGGGGCCAAATTCAACGGTTATTCCTTCCAATACGATCCGGGTTATGGGCGCGGCGCGTTCATCATTCGCAAGTGGATCAACGGCCACGAGCTGTCGATGCCGATTGCCCGTGTCGATGCGCCCCGTGGCTACGATTGGTATGGCGCTGATCGGAAAGTGCAGGTTGAAGTGCGCGGTGACACCTTTACCGCCTCTATTGACGGCCAACCGGTCGTGCAAGCGCGCGACAGCAGTTTTACCAGCGGTGGTATTGGCTTTCGCAGTTGGGATAGTACGAGCGCCTGTTTTGATAATCTCAGTGTGCGCAGGCCATGAGCGACGCGCATACGCGACAGAGGTTTGTATGCTCTGCGTTATGAATATGTAAGGAGGCGAGCGATGTCTGAACCGCAGAATTCATCGCAACCACCATCGGGCGGCTCCGTCAATCCCGATTATTACGTTCAATGGAAACCGCCGCTCATTCCACCCGGCCAAGGGCGGCGTGTGGTACGCATCGCGATTGCCGTGCTCGCCGTTGCGCTTGTGTTCATGGGAGCAGTCACGCTCTGGCGCAGTAATTTGATCGCGCTACCCGGCGGGCGTGGCGATATTATGGGGCGTGTTGCCGCGCCAACCGGCGGCGCCGTCGTCTTTGTGCTGCCGAACCCGACCGAAATCCCGGTTGCTGCCGATGGCAGTTTCACCGTGCCCAATGTGCCGGCGGGTCGCCAGATGCTATACGTCGCTCTAGCGGGGATGGCTTGGGAGGTGCCGGTCGAGGTACCTAATCAAGGATCAGTGGATGTAGGCGTCATCACGGTCGAAGTGACAGCCGAACCGGCCCAGTAACGGCGCGGCGGTGACAGCTACCGCCGCGCCCTCCCTGATTACCCCACCGCTTCCCGCACCTGCTCGAGCGCGGTGATGATCGCCAATGCCCACTCACGCTCGTCACCCACCATCGTTTTGCACAATTCGATGAGATTGCCAATCATCTGGCGACGCTGGTCTGGCGGCGCCGCCATCATCACATCGATGGCGGTGGCATCACCCTTGAGCGCGTCCTGTAGCCGATCGTCTGCTGCCGGCGCTGCGCCGAGCACCCCGCCGCGCTCGCTCATCGCCGCACCCAGCCGTTCGACAGCGGCAACCATTGTGCTGCGCGCGTCGAAATGCACCTGCGGCGGTTCATCGGCGCTACGCAGACTCACCGTGTAAAAGAGATCACTTTCGCGGGCAATCTCTCCCTCAACGGTGGTAATCACCGGCTCCGCTGCGGCTGTGGCGCCAGCGCCACCCAATACCGGCGGTTCACCCATGCCAACCAGCATCGCACCCACCGCAAAGTGACCGTAATCAGTGCCATGCAACGCAATTTGGTAGTCACCAGCCGCCGGATTATCAATCACCACCAGATTGAGCGCCTTGCCCGCATGACCATAATTGCGCCCGCGCACCCGCCGCTGCCGGCGTAGAGCACGACTTGGCGCTGCGCCCAACACGCCAGCCGGCGCCAACGGCGGCCCGGCTGGCACTGCGACCTCGACTGTAATTGGCGATGCGGTCATTACAACCAGCCGCGGGGTTGGCGACGCTGGCAAAGCTGCCGGCGCTGCGCCCAACACACCGGGGCTAATCCCCAACTCATCAAATACGAGCGCCAGCGCCTGCGGGCTATCGGGCAATGCGCCGTGGCTCACCGCAAGCGGCGGCAGATTGTTGGCCTGCGGCACTGTCGCCATCCGCTGCAACACCGTGCCATCGCCTTGCGCATCGTAATGGCGGCTGAGCGGCACGCCATCGGCGTAGCGCAGGGAATGATCGGTTGGCGGCGGGCCAACAAGGATAGTACTAAGGGTGTTAAAGCCGACGCCGGTGATCGTCGTCACCGCAACCCGCTGTGTCAGCGCCGCCACCGCTTGGGCTTGATTGGCCATTTCACCCCACAGATTGCGACTCGTCATCCCGGTAATCGGTTTAAGTTGCGGCGGATTGCCGCTGAGCAGGTAGTCGTCGATAGGCAGCAGATCACGCACACCGGGCACTTGGGTCTGGATGGTCTTCACCTTGTCGAGTTCGGTCTGGATCGGGTGAATGTGGCGCAAGTACCACAGATAGACCGCAAACACGGTGCGAAGCATCTCGTCGGCGTGCGGTTCGGCGCCGGCCCATGCGGTGTAAGCTTCCGCCGAGCCGCGGTGTGGCGTGCCGAGTGTGATCAGATGCGCCACATCGTTACGGTTTAGGTATTCAGGCGATTGGATATAACTGCGCGCCACCAAGCCACCCATACTGTGGCCGACCAAGACAACTTTGTTGGCATTGGCCGCCTTTTTGGCCCGATCGATCCAGCCGGTCAGATAACGCCGCGCGCTCTCGTCCACCGGCTTGCGCCAGTCGTAGAAGGCGACAAAGAGATCACGGTTACGGCGATAGCCGGCCTGCATGAAGGTTTGCAGCAGTGTTTTGCCATAATCAACGAACGGCGGAAAATTCCAGCCGTTCAAGGTGGGGCCACGCCAGTCAAGTAGCACCGGCAGGTTGAACGAACCGGTAAAGCCGGGGATGAAGATCACGGGCAGGCGTGACATAATAGTTCCTTCCATGTGGAATTGACCCAGCGGCGCACTGCACACCGAATTGAACGGCTCGACCGAGCGTTTTGAGGTATTACAGCCAGTATACGCGGGCAATCCGGCAAATGCAAGATGATGCTAGGTTTCCCTCTTGGCGGGCAAGCCTCCTGCCCTCTGCACCGGGGCGCACGCTGCTGGCCCCTGTATATCGTAGAGTGCGGCGGTGGTACTGCCGCATGCGCTCCCTAGGACGCAACCAATGCTTGCCTAAGCCAGCGTAATCTTCCGCTATAATGCGGGATATGAAGCAGCTTATCCTCTTCTATTTTGGGATCGCTCTGCTCGCCAGTTGCAGTCCGCCCCCTGCAAACCCAACCGATCAACTTCGCGAACCGTTCCGCAGCGCATGGCAAGCCGCTGGCGGAGCGCGCATCGGCCCGCCACTCAGCGAACCGCGCTGGGTAGATGGCGCACTGGTACAGTATTTCGCGACATTACGGATCGTTGCACTGGAAAACGGCGGCGCTGCCGCCGAACGGCTGCCCGCCGATTGGCGCGCGCAGACGCCGGCACCGGTGTTCGAGACACCACCGGCCCCCCAGCAAGCTTCGCTAGCGCTCACTACCCCAACCCTAACGGTACAGCCGCTGCAACCGGTGACGATCACGCTGCGCATCCCGGCGTACAGCGGCCCAGCAACAGTGCAACTCTACGATGCTGCCGGGATGCTCAGCGCCGAAGGCACGGCAATCGTCACCGATGGCGCGGGTGAAATAACGTTGCCGGCGGGTGGCGCGCTTGGCCCACAGTGGGCAGTGGCATTCATCGATGGCCGGCTAGCTGGCGCGCAAAGCCAGATCGTCACCCTCGATGCCCAGACGGCGCTGATCAGCGGGCAAAGCGACATCGACTTGCTCTATCCACGCATTCGCCGGCTGATGACTGAAGCACGAGTGAGGTATGAACTGAATGGCCGCCTCATCAGCGGTTACCGCTCACCCGACAACCCGCTGCTCTGGTTGCGCGATCACGTCTATCAGGGGCGCGGGTTTCGCTACTTCGAGCACGATGTTACCAGCTTGCTCGACGCTTTTCGCGATGCCCAATTCCCCGATGGCAGCCTGCCTGATGTGATTGACTACCCTGAACGGTACGTTACAGCGTTCCGTAAAGAGGTCGAATCCGACCTTGAGTTTCTCTACATTCAAGGGGTCTACGAAGCGTGGCAGATGACCGGCGATGATGCATGGCTGCGCAGCCACCTGCCGGCTATGCGCCGCGCAGTCGAGTACATTACTACCAATCCGTTGCGCTGGAATGCCGAACGAGGCCTAGTGCGCCGGCCCTACACCATCGACATGTGGGATTTTGCCTACGGCCCGACTACAATCAGTCCCGACGGCAAACCCGCCCCACGCCACTGGATCGAGCCGGACACGATTTGGGGGACCTTCCACGGCGATAATACCGGGTTAGCGGCAGCGTTGATGTTGCTGGCCCGCATCGAGCAGCGAGTGGGCGAACCGGCATGGGCCGAGCGCTACTTCCGCCTCTCGGATGAAATGATGCAGCGGCTGAACGAGCTGGCGTGGAATGGTCGCTTCTTCACCCATTTCGTCCCCGAAGACCCGGCCTTTACCCCGGCGGGAGTCGATGCGACAGAGCAACTGAGCCTGTCGAATGCGTATGCGCTTAACCGTGGCGTGCTCTCGGCAGCGCAGGCGCAGGCGATTATCAGCAGCTACTATGAGCGGCGCGATTTTTCGCGTTCCTTTGCCGAATGGTACAGCATCGATCCGCCCTTCCCGCCGGGCAGTTTCGGTATGGCCGGCGGCAAGGGCGAGCAACCGGGCGAGTATGTCAATGGCGGGATTATGCCATTAGTCGGCGGCGAGTTGGCTCGTGGCGCATTTACCTTCGGCTTTGAGCCGTATGGGCTGGATCAGCTCCGCCGCTACGCCAACTTACTGCGCTTGACCAATGCTTCGTACCTGTGGTATTACCCCGATGGCCGGCCCGGCATTTCTGGCCCCGACACGATCCCCACCGACGGTTGGGGCGCGAGCGCGATGCTTGGTGCATTGTTTGAAGGGCTAGCCGGCATTGTTGACACCGCAAGCCGCTACGATGATGCGATTATTAGCCCCCGTTGGCCGGCTGAACCTGCTATCATGCAGGCATACGTCGTCGCCCGCTATCCTGCCTCTGATGGTTACGTCGCGTATCGCTGGCAACGCGAAGCACAAAGCTTGCGCTTGTACCTTACCGGTAGCGGTCGCACCGCCTACGTGCGTTTTATGCTACCGCCCGATGCCAGTGACGAAGTGACCATGACGGTGGCTGGCCAGCCGGTCACACCGGTGATAGAGGAGGTTGGCCTAAGCCGCTATGCCGGCGTTGCGCTCGACCGGCTCAACGTCGAGGTGGTGGTAGCGTGGCGATAGGAAAGCGCAAGCTGGTTGGCACGCGGTGGCGACCATAGCGCCCTTACCGAGCCTATGGAATGCGGCAGTGCAACGGCCGCACTCGCTAGAAGCGTAGCAATCCCTTATGCGTATCGGTTGCTTCAGCTCAGACATGGTATGCGCTAAAGCGGGAGATTGCTTCGGGCGCGGGGCAATGCTTGGCATCGCCTTATACCCTCGCAATGACAACAGCGCGCGCCAACGCAAACGATGCGGTGACATACACATACGCCAGCATACGCTCGCGTTCAAGGAGGTTCGTGTGCCGCACCCAGCCTTTCGCCCGGAAGAACACGGCTTTGCCTTCATCAATGCATGGCCGCTCAATCTCGAACAGACGGCGGAATTGCGCCAGACGCTCAGCCGTTCGGCGCAGACGGCGGTACGCGACGTGCGTGCCTCAATCGGCGGGTTCGATATTAGCGGGATGGTGCAGCGAGTGGCCGATATGTGGGCCGATGCCAACCTGCCGACCCATTATGGCATGTGCGGCGGCATGGCGTTCGCCGCTGCCGACTATTTTCGCGCGGGTACGCCATTGCCGCGCGGTAAGGATTGGAGCGATCTGCCACTCGATGACTCGCCTCGCTCGCGCGCGTTGCGTGATTATCTCTGGCAGCGGCAGGTCGAGAGTTTTGTCACCAATGCGCTGCAACTGCTGGCGTGGATGGTAATGCTGCATATGCCATTGCCGTTCGCCGGTCCGGGCTGGCTGCTCGAACGCACCAAAGCCCAATGGCGCACGCTGAAGGCCAAGATCGACGCCGGCGAGCCATGGCCGATTTGTTTAATCGGCAGTTCCCGCTCGCCGTTTGATAATCATCAAGTACTGGCGATTGGCTACGACGAAACTAGCCCCGATACCAGCGTGATCAGCCTCTACGATATGAATAGCCCCGGTCGCGCGCAGACTATCACCCTCGATATGCGCGGGTGCGAATTGATCGCGTTCGAGACCAGTCCGAGCCCGGCTCGTGGCCAATTGCGCGGCTTCTTCGTCGAGCAGTATACGCCGCAACCGCCGCCAATCTTGCCGGCAGCATAGAGAGAATGCAACGACCCGGCAAGGGTTTGCCTTGTGCGCACATTACGTCTTGACGGCTGCTCGCTGCGTTCCGCGCAAGATACGGTATACTAAAGGCCGGAATTGCATAAGGGAGCAGAACTATGCGCTACGCGCTCGAACGCTTCATTACCGAAATTACAGACGCGATTGCCGCCACCGGCAAAGTGCCGGTCGAGCTTATCGAGATTACAACCCCTAAACCGAATATTCCCGCCGACCGTACCTTTGTCGCGTTTAAGGCAGCCAAGACGCTCGGCGTTGATCCGGCAAAGCTGGCCGCTGAACTCGCTGCCGCTATCGCGCCGCCCGCCAGCTCACTGATCGGTGAGGTGACGGCCACCGGCGCCTTTCTCAACTTCTCGCTGCACCCGCAACGGCTGGCGGCGGCTGTCTTGACCGAGATCGAGACCGCCGGTGAAGCGTATGGCACTGTGGCCGATGGCGCCGGGCGCACGGTGGTGATCGACTATTCCTCGCCCAACATCGCCAAGCGCATGCACGTCGGCCACATCCGCTCGACGATCATCGGACAGGCGCTCGTGCATATCTTCCGCGCGCTTGGCTATCGCGTGATCGGCGACAACCATCTCGGCGATTGGGGGACGCAGTTTGGCATTATTTTGGCCGCAATGCAACGCTATGGCCGTCCGCAAAACGAGGGTGAAGCGGCGATGGCCGAACTTGAGGCGCTCTATGCCCGCTACAACGCCGAGATGAAAGACAATCCCGCCCTCGAAGACGAGGCCCGACGCTGGTCGCTGGCGCTCGAACAGGGTGATCCAACCGCCCGCGAGCTCTGGCAGTGGTGCGTTGATCTCTCGCTGCGGGCGGCGCAGCGTAACTACGACCGGCTCGGCATCCGCTTCGATTACGCCTATGGCGAAAGCTTCTACGAGGCGATGCTGCCCGGTGTGATCGAAGAGGCGCTTCGTTCCGAAGCAGCCTTCCGCGATGTTGATGGCGCGGTGGTGGCCGAACTCGATAAGCTGCCCAAGTTTATCATCCAGCGCAACGATGGCGGCACCGTCTATATGACCCGCGACATCGCCACGATTAAATTCCGCCTCCAAGCGTTTAACCCGTCACACATCATTTACGTGGTCGATGCCCGCCAAGAACTACACTTCCGCCAGCTCTTCGCGATAGTGCGGGCGATGGGCTATGCCCGCGATGTCGAATTGGTGCATGTACCTTTCGGCGTGATTACCACACCCGATGGCCAGCCCCTCTCGACCAAGAAGGGCAATATGGTCTACCTCGAAACCCTGCTCGACGACGCGGTAGCGCGAGCGCGCGCCTTGGTCGATGCCAAGAGCGCCGATCTGCCGCCTGCAGAGCGGGCCGCTATCGCCGAGGCAGTGGGCATTGGCGCGGTGATCTACAACGATCTGTATCAAGACCCGCGCCGCAACATCACCCTCGATTGGGATCGTATGCTCTCGATCGAGGGCAATAGCGCAGCGTACCTGCAATACTCGCACGCGCGCTGCCGTTCGATCCTACGCCGCGCTGCCGAGGAAGGGGCAACGCTGGCTGCTGCCGATCCTGCCTTGCTCACCCACCCCAGCGAGCAACGTCTGATCCGCCATCTGGCCCGCCTGCACGAAGCGGTACGCGAGGCCGGCGCGCGCTACGCGCCGTTCGTCATCGCCGACTGGTGCTACACCACTGCCCGCGAATTCGGTATCTTCTTCGAGCAGTGCCCTGTCTTGCGCGCCGAAACGCCAGCCCTGCGCGCCGCCCGGCTGCAATTGGTCGCAGCGACGGCTAATGCTCTGCGTAATGGCTTGGCCCTACTGGGCATCCGCGCGCCCGACCGAATGTAACAAGGGAGATGGGCATGCTCGCTTTCACTACCATCCGCGCCGTGTTGTTCGATATGGATGGCGTGCTCTACCGGGGGCAAACCCCGCTGCCCGGTGTAGCCGATCTGTGGCAGTTTTTGACCGAACGCCAGATCGCTTTCGCCTGCATCACCAACAACGCCTCGATGACGCCGCAGCAGTACGAGGCCAAGCTAGCGGCGATGGGCATCGCGCTGCCGGCTGAGCGCGTGATCACGTCGGCACAGGCCACGGCCCGCTATCTGCGCGAGCAGTACCCACCCGGCACGCGAGTGTTTGTGATTGGTATGCAAGGCTTGCGCGAGGCGCTCTTCGCTGACGCTCACTTCGTCGAGGATGATCACGCGCCGGAGTTGGTCGTGCAGGGGGCCGATTTTACGCTCACCTACGAGCAGCTCAAGCGGGCAACGCTGCACATCCGGCGCGGCGCTCGCTTCATTTCCACCAACCCCGACCGCACCTTTCCCAGCGAAGAGGGACTGATCCCCGGCGCCGGTGCGATCGCCGCCGCTCTCAGCGCCGCCACCGATGTTACGCCGCTGGTCATCGGCAAACCGGCTCCCACGATGTTTCTGATCGGTGCGGCTATGCTCGGCGTAACCCCAGCCCAAACCCTCGTCGTCGGTGATCGGCTCGACACCGACATTGCTGGCGCAATCGCCGCCGGTATGCCATCGGTATTGGTCTTGACTGGCGTCAGCACAGCGGCGGAAGCGACTTCCGGCCCGATCCATCCTGATCTCATCGTCACCGATCTGCCCGATCTCTTGGCCCGCTGGCGAGCGGCGGCGAGCCATGGGTCATAGAAACGGATAGCCACGACGCTGGCGAGCCGGACGGCTGGTCGGCTCCAACAACGGACGCAGGGGAATTGGTATCATCCTCTGCGTCCTCTGCGGTAAACTATTCCCTCTTCACGGCGGGAGAGTGGCCTAGATACATAGACCAAGCATTCATGCTCGGCACCTGCACACACCCGCACCGCTCTGCGCTATCATACATGGGTTAGCTCCATGCCACCATTCCACCCAGAGGGCTACGCATGCATAAGCCGACGCCAAAAGGCTGGGCGTCGAACCTGACCCTACCGGGCCAGACGCAAGCACAAGAGCACAGCTATGATTCAACCTGCTATTGTCAGTTATAACCGCGCACAGGTGATCGAAATCATCCGCACCCAATCACCCGAAGCGATTCGCGCTCGCTTGCGCGCCGGCGACTTCGATCAGGTACTTGACCCCGACGGCCATGCCCTGCTCGATGAGTTACTGACGGCATGGATTCAACGTGCGGTTGGCCCGCTGACACTCCGCGATGCGATGCTGATCGATCCCTACCGCGGCCGGCAGGTATACGGCATTCTTTGTGCAATGACTGTTCGCCAGCGGGTTGAAGTGCCGGCGGATATGGCAATCTATCTCCCCGCCGCACCAACCGATCTGGCCCAACTGCCACCGCCCTTAGCCGGCCTGCCGGAATTAGCAGCCTTGGCCGCCCAAGCCGCCCAAACCGGCCTCACCCTCGCGTGGCAGGCTCAACGCTACGACTTTGCCCCGCCCTCTAACTTGCTTGAACTAACTCCACCGCCGCCAGCGCCTTATCGCAACGATCTCGTCTTTGAACAACCCACCGGCTTGCGCCGCTGGATCGCCATCGTGTTAGCAGTATCCGGGGTGATTGTGTTGATCGTACCGCTGCTCTTCGGCCACATTCCCGAACACCCGGCAAGCTGGCCACTGGCCTTGCTCACACTAGCTTTGATGATCGGCATCAAGGCCGGCCCGCTCGGCTACCTCGGCGCATTCTGCATCTGGTTGGTCGCCAATTTACCATCATTGCGCCAAGGCACGCCGCCGATCAGCCTCTGGCCGGATATCCCGCTCGTTGCGCTAGGATTGCTGCTCTTGTGGCGTGATCGCCGGGTGCGCGCGATGTGGCAGTTCATCCGCCGCCAATTCAAGCGCCGGCACGACGTAAGCGATGCAGACTAACTTCAGGTGGGCAGCCAAAGCGTAGTGGTAACCCGCCTACCCCACGCGTAACGAACAAATGCATCGCACCGACGCGGAAGTGGCCCATATCGTAGCGCCAGCCGTGCCGCGGCAGGCAAAGCGGGCCGAGAACCGGTATGCGCACGTGTCCGCCGTGGGTATGCCCGGAAAGTTGCAGGTGGAAACCGACTGCCGCTGCTTCATCAGCAATATCGGGGCAGTGCGCCAGCAAGAGGCGAAAGTCGTGATCTGGCGCGCCACCCAATGCCAACCCCAAATCAGGCTGCCCATCCCAGTGATCATCAACCCCCGCCAGCAACAGCCGCGCGCCATTGCGCTCGATCAACCGGTGGCGATTAATTAGCAGCTGCACTCCATGTTCGCGCAAAAGCTCGGCAATGTGCGGCATCCCTTCCCAGTAATCGTGATTGCCGGGCACGGCATACACGCCAAGCGGTGCGCGCAGCCGACCCAATACCTCCGGCAATCGCGTAATGGCCGCCCGCGTCTGCACCAGATCACCGGTCAACACGATCAGCTCCGGCTGCGCCGCCAGCAGATGCTCGATCGCGCGCTGAGCATTAGCAAAGCTGTAGCGATGGCCGAGGTGCAGATCACTCAACTGGCCGATGGTCAACCCATCAAGACCGGCGGGTAAATCGGCAAATGGCAATTCATGCTCGACCAACTGCAACCGCCGCGGCTCAATCGCCAGTGCATAACCGGCCCCCGCCGCTCCTGCCCCGACCAGCGCCGCCGCCACCACCGGCCCGCCGTAAACACTGGCCACACCGGCCAGCACCCCGCCCGCTAGCCCGACCCCGATCCAGCGCGGCGAATAGCGCAACCGCGGTTGCGGTTTTGGTTTCGTTGTCGGTTGTGATGATGAAATAATCGATGCCATATCCACACCTGTCATGTGGTGACAGAATATCATCCCTCTGTAGAGCCGCACCGCCGTGCGGCGTCATCACGAGCCAGCACCTATCACCCCGCCCGGACGACCACCGCCACAAATAGCGCGCAGGATAGGTCTGTCTCATCATGCAGCCCATCCTGCGCCATTACGCCCCCTCGCCATTGACAATATACCACGAAGATGAATAATACCTGAATATGAGGGGTAACACGTGACATTGTGACTGGATCGTCATCGCTGGCCGTACCTTCCCCCTCTCCCAGTTCACTTCAAGCGCGGACAGCAAACCTGAGCGAAGATACGGTTTATGGCTTTGGGATGTGCTGGCTCAACCTCACCCCTGTCCCCTCGCCCGCCGTCGGGGGGGAGAGGGGGCCGGGGGTAAGGGCCATCAGCCCGCGTAGCAGGTTCGTAGGGTTCTCTCAGATCAAAGGTTCTGTCTGCTCTTGAACCTCATTCACGGGAAAAGGGGCTGGGGGTGAAGGTGCAACCCTACCATTCATTGGTAGCTACATTCGCCGAGAATTCGCTCGTTTTGGATTATACTACCGCGTATGGATCTCTCTCACACTGCTGTGCGTGATCACGCCGCTTTTCTCGAGCGGCTCCGCTTAGTGCCCGATCAGCCGGGTGTCTACCTTTGGAAAGACGCCACCGGTCGCTTGCTCTACGTTGGCAAGAGTAAGCGGCTGCGTGACCGCATGCGCTCGTATTTCGGCTCGCCGCGCAGCCTTACCGGCAAAACGCGCCGGCTGGTCAGCCATATCGCCGATTTTGAAATTATCGTCACCCAGAGCGAGTTAGAGGCGCTGCTGCTTGAGATGAATTTGATTAAACAGCATCGCCCGCCGTATAACATTTTGCTTAAAGACGATAAAACGTATCCGTATATCAAAGTCACCGTCAACGAAGAGTGGCCGCGCGTCTTCGCCACCCGGCAGGTGCTCAACGACGGCGCGCGCTATTTTGGCCCCTACGCCAGCGCCGGCTCGGTCTACCATGCCCTTGATATTCTCAATCGCCTGTTCGCCTTCCGCCCGCCCTACGAATGCAAAGACGACAAGTTCAACCGCCACCGCAAGCTCGGCAAACCCTGTCTCTACCACCAGATGCGCCGTTGTTTGGGGCCGTGTGTACCGGGGTTAGTGACGAAAGAAACCTACCGGCAGGCGATCGACTCCGTCTGCCGCTTCCTTGAGGGCAAGAGTGACCAAATCGTGCGCGAGTTGCGCGCGCAGATGGAAGAGGCCGCCGAGCGGCTTGAGTTCGAGCGCGCCGCCTATCTGCGCGATCGGATTCAAGCTATCGCCAAGATTTCCGAGCGCCAGCAGGTGTTGCGCACGGTTGATACCGACCAAGATGTGATCGCGTTTGCGCGCGAAGACGGTAGCGCCGTAGTGCAGGTGCTCTTTATTCGCGGCGGCAAGCTGATTAACGCCGAACCATTTACCTTGCAGGGGGCCGAAGACGAGAGCGACGAGGCGTTGCTCACGTCGTTCCTTACTCAGTTTTACCAGAACGCTCCCAGCATTCCGCCGAGCCTGTTGCTAGCCGATCATGTCGAAGAGCCGCTGATTATCGCGTCGTGGCTGCAACAGAAGAGCGGGCACCGAGTCGAGATTACCGTGCCCCGCCGTGGCGAGAAGAAGCAATTGGTTGAGATGGCTGCTGCCAATGCCCGCCAGAAATTGCGCGAGATTCGCGAGCAGTGGCTCAATTCCGAGCAGCGAGCAGTCGCGGCATTGAGTGAGTTGCGTGATCTGCTGGAGTTGCCTGCCCTGCCGCGCCGGATCGAGTGCTACGATGTCTCGAATACCCAAGGCCAGCAGTCGGTGGCCAGCATGGTCGTCTTCGAGCACGGCGAGCCGCGCCCGGCCCATTACCGCCGCTTCAAGATCAAGACGGTCAGCGGCGCGAATGATGTCGCCTCGTTGCGCGAGGTGATCAGTCGCCGTTTCCGCCGTGCCGCCGAGGCTCTCGGCGAAGCGCAGCAGGCCGCTGCCGCCGTCGAGATCGAAGGCGACAGCGAGCCATCAGCTACCGAGACAAGTGACGCCGATCGGCAGGCGCTCGAACGCTGGGCCGATCTGCCCGATCTGCTGCTGGTTGATGGCGGGCCAGCGCAGGTGGCGGCGGCGCAGGCCGCCTTGCACGAATTGGGTTTTGCCCAGATTCCAGTAGTTGGTGTGGCCAAAGGCCCCGATCGCAACCGGTTTGATCTGGTGCGCGCTGGCAGCGAGCCGCTCGTGTTGGCCCGCGATAGCAAAGCACTGGCGCTGGTGCAGCGTATCGACGAAGAGGCCCACCGCTTCGCTATCGCCTACCACCGCAAACTGCGCAATAAGGCCGCTCTGCGCTCACCGCTCGAAGAGATTCCGGGCATTGGCCCTAAACGCAAACGCGCCTTGCTCAAGGCGTTTGGTTCCCTTGACGGTATCCGCCGGGCAAGCGTTGACGAGATCGCCGCTGTGCCCGGCATGACCCGCAAAGCCGCTGAAGAGTTGAAGAGTTTGCTCTAGCCGCCGGAGGCAGCGATGTCGATCATTCATTCGCACGTGCAAACCAACAGCCCCGATTTTCAAGCCAATTTCGCCCACCACCAAGCATTGGCTGCCGACCTGCGTGAACGGTTGGCTCAAATCCGGCAGGGTGGCGGCTCCGAACAGCGCCGCCGCCACGAAGAGCGTGGCAAGCTTTTTGTCCGTGACCGGATCGACACCTTGATCGACCCCGATAGCGCCTTTCTCGAAATTGGCGCGCTGGCGGCTTACAACGTCTACGAGGAAGAGGTGCCCGCCGCCGGAATTGTCTGCGGCATTGGCCGCGTCGCCGGTCGCCCGGTGATGATTGTCGCCAACGATGCCACCGTCAAGGGTGGCACCTACTTCCCGCTCACGGTCAAGAAGCACCTGCGCGCCCAAGAGATTGCCCGCGAAAATCGCTTGCCCTGCATCTATCTCGTTGATAGCGGCGGCGCCTATCTGCCCTTGCAGAGCGAGGTCTTCCCCGATCGCGACCACTTTGGCCGCATCTTCTACAATCAGGCCCAGATGTCTGCCGAGGGCATTCCCCAGATCGCCTGCGTGATGGGCAGTTGCACCGCCGGCGGGGCCTATGTACCGGCCATGAGCGATGAAGTGGTGATTGTGAA
The DNA here is from genome assembly GCF_938091255.1 of uncultured Chloroflexus sp. Lineage (NCBI taxonomy): Bacteria > Bacillati > Chloroflexota > Chloroflexia > Chloroflexales > Chloroflexaceae > Chloroflexus > uncultured Chloroflexus sp. The sequence continues at coordinate 90,141 of NZ_CALLJH010000014.1, read as the reverse complement.
GGGCAACGGCACCATCTTCCTCGGCGGGCCGCCGCTGGTCAAGGCCGCTACCGGCGAAGAGGTCACCGCCGAAGAACTGGGCGGGGCCGATGTCCATACCCGGATCTCCGGCGTCGCCGACTATTTCGCCAACGACGACCGCGAGGCGCTCGCGATTGTGCGCGATATTGTCGCCAATCTGGGGCCGCGCCAGCGCGCCCAATGGGAGCTGCGCGATCCTGAACCACCGCGCTACGATCCGTGCGAAATCTACGGCATTTTGCCGCGCGATTTCCGCCAGAGTTACGACGTGCGCGAGGTGATTGCCCGCATCGTTGATGGTAGCCGTTTCCACGAATTCAAAGCTCGCTACGGCACCACGCTCGTCTGTGGGTTTGCCCACATCGAAGGCTTTCCAGTTGGTATTCTCGCCAACAACGGCATCCTGTTCAGCGAAAGCTCGCTCAAGGGCGCGCACTTCATCGAGCTGTGCAGCGCGCGCAATATTCCGCTCGTCTTTTTGCAAAACATCACCGGCTTTATGGTCGGCAAGCAGTACGAAAACGGCGGCATCGCCAAAGACGGGGCCAAACTGGTGACGGCGGTGAGCTGCACCAATGTGCCGAAGTTTACCGTCATCATCGGCGGCAGCTTCGGGGCCGGCAACTACGGCATGTGCGGGAGAGCCTACCAGCCACGCCAGCTCTGGATGTGGCCCAATGCCCGCATTAGCGTTATGGGAGGAACGCAGGCCGCGAACGTGCTCCTCACGGTGCGCCGCGATAATCTGCGCGCTCGCGGCCAAGACATGACTCCCGAAGAGCAAGAGCGGTTTATGGCGCCAATTCTAGCCAAATACGAACAGGAGGGCCATCCGTACTACGCTAGCGCCCGTCTGTGGGACGATGGCGTGATCGATCCGGTCGAGACGCGCCGGGTCTTGGCGCTCGGTCTAGCTGCCGCCGCCGAAGCGCCGGTGCAACCGACCCGCTTCGGCGTCTTTCGCATGTAGGCGCCGATGACCTTCCTCCGCGCCATCACCATCGTTCTGCTGATCTGGCTGTTCTTCGATTCTAAGCCGGTGATCAGCCTGACCGTGTATGTTTTAATCGGTGTGCAGGTGATCGCGTGGCTCTGGCCGCGAATCGCGGGTCAGCAGATCGAATGGCGGCGGCAAGCGCCTCTTGTAGTATCACCCAACGAGCCGGGCGAAATCACGATCACGATCACGTACCGGGGTCACTTGCCACTGCCATACCTTGTCATTACCGAAGACATCCCGCCCGCCCTCAGCACCGACGCGCGCAAGCGGTGGGTGATCAGTCTCAAACCCGGCCAACAACAGGTGTTGCGCTATACCATCCAAAGCCGCCAGCGTGGTCTCTACTGGCTTGGGCCATTGCGGATATCGATTGGCGCTGTGCTCGATCTGAACGAAGTCCAGTTGGTCGAACAGCAGCAGACCCCGGTGACCATCATTCCCTCGGTGGTACCACTGCCGCTGCTCGCGCTGCCGGCTGGGTTGCCCTTCAGCCACGAACGGCAGCGCCTAAGTCTGTTTGACGATCCGGCGCAAAAGATGGGGGTGCGCCCCTACCGTCCCGGCGATTCGCCGCGCCGGATGGATTGGAAGACCAGCGCCCGGCTCGGCGAGTTGCAGGTGCGCGAATTGGCGCCGGTCATCGCCCGCGAAACACTGATCGCGCTTGAGTTTAGCGAAACCGCTTACCGGGGTCGCTTCGCCCGTGATAATCGCGAGCGAGCAGTGATCGCCGCCGCGTCGCTGGCGACCGCGCTGATGAACCGCCGCCAAGCGGTTGGTCTGTGCAGCAACGGCTACGATCCGCTGACCGATGATCGCATCGCTCCGTTACCACCGGCGGCTGAACTCGAACATCTCCGCGAGATCTTAGCCCGGCTCGGACGGATTGAGCCTGAGCGCAGCAGCCCGTTCCTTACCGATCTCATTGCCGCTGACCGGTACTTGAGCTGGGGTGGTACACTGATGATTATCACCGCCGCGCTGGATGAACGCTGGCTGGTTGATCTCACAACGCTCAGCCAAAGTGGTTTGCGCATCGCCGTAGCCTTGGCCGAACCGGGGCCAACCGATATCTTACTGGCGCGCCGCTATGGCCTGACTGCCTATCGAATTGATCGCACCGGCGCTATCGTACCGGAGGCGTAAAAGCGCCGCCACCCGTCGTTTATACCGGTGCAGCATTATTGCAGGAGGTTCCGTATGCTCCGCATCGCTGAAGAGGTTGCAACTGCTCTGGAAGAGGCCCACGCCGTCGTCGCCCTTGAAAGCACCCTGATCAGCCATGGATTGCCCTACCCCCATAATCTGGCCGTAGCCGAAGGGCTTGAGGCCGAAGTGCGCGCAGCGGGGGCTGTGCCGGCGACTATCGGCCTGATCGAAGGCGTGCCAGTGATCGGGTTGAACGGCAACGAATTGGAACGGCTAGCCACCGGCGGCGAGCAGGTGCGCAAGCTGAGCCGGCGCGACATCAGCGCCGCGATTGTTGATCGAGTTGATGGCGCCACCACCGTGGCAGCGACAATGGCGCTAGCTGCCGCTGCTGGTATCGAAGTCTTCGCCACCGGTGGGATCGGCGGCGTTCATCGCGGCGCCATCCACAGTTGGGATGTGAGCGCCGATCTGACCGAACTGGGCCGCACGCCGGTGCTGGTGGTCTGCGCTGGCGCCAAGGCGATCCTTGACCTGCCGGCTACCCTCGAATACCTTGAAACGCAAGGCGTACCGGTAGTTGGCTATCAGACCAACGAATTCCCTGCGTTCTATACCCCGCATAGCGGCTTACCGGTCGCCGCCGTTGCGGCTGACGCGCTAGCAGCGGCACGGATGTGGCGCCTGCAACGCCGCTACCGCACCTTTGCCGCGCCGGGAGGTATGCTGCTCTGTGTGCCGCCCCCCGAACGTAGCGCCCTCGAACGCGAAGCGGTCGAAGCTGCCATTGCACGCGCACTGGCGCGCGCTGAAGCGGAAGGGGTGCGCGGGCCAGCGGTCACCCCCTTCCTCTTAGCCGCAATGGCCGAAGAGACCAGCGGCGAAAGTATCGAAACTAACATTGCCTTGCTGCGAAACAATACCCGTGTCGCTGCTGAAGTCGCCGTTCGGATCAGTGAATTAGGATAAACGAGCATGTGAACAAATGGTGTGCAAAGTACTTGACAAATTGCGTTATTACTCGTATACTAACACTCGCTGTTACCAGATAGAGCAGCAAGTGTCGCCATATCCTTGGCGGTTCTATCCTCACACGTTACCCCGTTTTGTTACGTGCTGGGCGCCTCTGATGGCATCTCCGCTTGCGCGGAGATAAATGGTATTTTGTCCTATCATAGCTGCATAGTTCAGGCAGGAGTGCCCGCCAATGCTCAAGCGACGACCATCAAGCTGGGAACACGAAGATGCGCCGCTCTCTACGCACGAGCGCGCTGACCGTTTCGGGCACGAAGAAGATTTGCTCTCACCCGATCTGAGCGAGGTTGAGCGGATCGAGCCATCCCTCGATGCCGTACAGCACTATCTGCAAGAGATCGGTCGTGTCTCATTGCTCACCGCTGCCGAAGAGATCGAATTGGCCGAGCGGATCGAGCGCGGGAATGAAGCGGAAGCGCGTCTCGCTTCCGCAACCGATCTCACACCACGTGAGCGGTGTGAACTACTCAAAGCCGTGCAACAAGGCGAAGATGCGCGCCGCCACCTGATTCAGGCCAACCTGCGGCTCGTGGTCAGTATCGCTAAGAAGTATGTTGGCCGCGGCCTCTCGCTGCTCGACCTGATCCAAGAGGGTAATATCGGCTTGATGCGGGCCGTTGAGAAATTCGATCACCATAAAGGCAATCGCTTCAGCACCTACGCCACATGGTGGATCCGGCAGGCCGTCACGCGCGCTATCGCCGAGCAAGGCCGCACCATCCGACTGCCCGTGCATATGAGTGAGTCGGTTGGGCAAGTTAAGCGTATTGCTGACCGCTTGGCCCAATCGCTCGAGCGCCAGCCGACCGCCGAAGAGATTGCTATGGCCCTCGGCCAGCCGGTCGAGCGCATTCAGCGCGTGCTTGAAGCATCACGCCGGCCCGTCTCGCTCGAAACGCCGGTTGGCGATGAGGGTGAGCATACGCTTGGCGATTTCATCACCGACGAGGAGCTGCCAACTCCCGGTGAAGTGGCCGCGCAGAAGTTGTTGCGCCGCGATCTGTGCGCTGCGCTCGACCAGCTCAATGAACGCGAGCGCCGGATCATCGATCTGCGCTACGGCCTTATTGATGGTCGCCGCCGCACGCTCGAAGAGGTCGGGCGCGTGCTCGGCATGACCCGCGAGCGCGCGCGCCAAATCGAGGCTGAAGCTCTCCGTCGCCTACGCAGCCCCGAAGTCGGTCAGCATCTGCGGGATTATCTTGAATAAGGTTGTGACCGGCGGGGGATAGGTTGCCAACCTATCCCTCGCCGCTGTCCCTCACCGCATCCACTCGAGCGCCAGTCCAACCCATGGATCAGCCTCTAACCGGAAGCGTGTCCAGTCACTGGTTGGCTGCACGTCAGGCTGCACCCCGTGCCCTTCTAAATCAGAACCGTCATTGAGCCGGAAACCTTCCTGCGCTACCCACAACCGCGCCCCGCCAGTAATTTCGTAGGCGTAGATCGTCTCGGTGTTGCCGGCTGATGGCATTCCAATGACAATCGCGCCCGCTTCGCGCTGCAAGATTGCTGCCAGTAGCTCGGCATACGATGCTGTGCCGCGATCGATCAAGACGGCAACTGGCAGGCCGCGCAGATCGGGATCACGCGCTGCCACCACCAACGGGATTTCCCCTTTCCGGCTGATAAATGCGCCTACCTCGCCGGTGACAAAATGGCCGAGCAACCCGCTCAAGACATCGCGCCAGCCCCCCGGATTGCTGCGCAGATCAAGGATGACGCCGCGCAACGGGCGTTCAGCACCGAGTTGTTGCAACGCTGCTGCCACCTGATCATGCATGTCGCGCACCCACAACGTGCTAACGGCTACATAAGCGATATCATTGCTCAACCGCAACACCAACGGCTCGATCCGGCCTTCGACCCGTTCGCGCACTAACTCCAACTCGCGCGAACCACCCTCTGGTTGGGCGACAAGCAGGCGAACACGACTCCCCAATGGCCCTTCAATCGAACCGAGCGTGAAGGTCTGCCCATCAATCGCTACGATCCGGTCACGCGGGCGCAAACCGGCCTGCGCCGCCGGACTCGCTGGAAAGACATGTTGGATCAGCAAGCCATCACTGAGCCGCAGCGTCGTGACCCCAATCCCAACCTGCTCTTCCCTCCCACTCGTCAGCCGATCTTCGGCCACCACCGCCTGCGGCGGCACAAAGCGCGAATGATCGTCGCGTAACAGTGCTACCATCGCGCTGATCACGTTGAAGAAGGCAGAGTCATCTTCGGCTGCCAACGCTCGCGGGCTATATTCAGCTCGCACTGCGGCCCAATCAACCCCGTTAAAGGTAGGGTCGAGGTAGTGCTCATTAATTGTCGTCCAAACCTCGGTAAAAATCTGTTGGCGAAGGGTGGCATCAAGCGGCGGGAGTGGTGTTGGTGTGGCAACGCTGGCCGCCGTAACAGCTGGCGCCAGCAGTGCGGTCGCTGTTGGTTCTGGTTGAACCGTGGTTTGCCGCCCACAGGCGATCAGGCCTCCAGCCACCACCCAGAGGATTGCCCAACGGAGAACTGTGACGACGACGGTTCGTATGCAGCGCATACAATCTGAAGCCTCCCCCCTGCGGGGAGAGGCACGGGGTGAGGTATGCCAACGGTGAGTGATGCTACGAACTCGGTCTCGCACCCTACGAACCTTGCCAGTCTGTACCATGCCCATCACCGGCGCGCCATCATTCCACTGCAAAGGCCGCCGCCAACACCTCGCCAGCCAAGCGGGCAGCTGCGCCGCTCCCCTCGCCACCCTGCTCAATGATCACTGCCACCGCGTAACGCGGGGCATCGATCGGACCGATCGCGATAAACCAAGCATGCGGCGGCGCGCCGGGGACATGCTCGGCAGTCCCCGACTTGCCACCCACTGGTTGCGGCACAAACTGCGAAATAACGCTGCCAAAACCGTACTGGGCAACCGCCGCCATATAGTCGCGCATCCGGCGGGCATTCCCGCTCGACATCACCCGGCGGATCCCATTCGGCGACGCTCGCCAGATTTCACTGCCATCAGGGCGGGTGATCCGCTGCACCAAATACGGTTGCATCATCACGCCATCGTTAGCGATCGCTGCCGCCACCAACGCCATCTGCAACGGTGTCACTAATAACTGCCCTTGCCCGTAGCCGGTATCGGCTAATGCCCGCGGCTGATCGAGAAAGTCAGGCCGCACCGCCAGCAGACTCGGCTCAGACGGCACATCACGCAACGGGCGAAATCCTGTGGGCACCCGGTCGGGTGTGAAGATATTAAAGCGTTGCGCGACTTCAGCCAAACGCTCGGCACCAAGCCGCACGGCGTATTGGGCAAAGGCGGTATTGCACGAGAACGCGTATACCCGCTCTAAGGTGGCCGGTTCGCCAATCCGCGCGCCGAGGTTGTCAACCGCATTAACGATAGGCGGTGCGTCAGGTTGCGGGAAATATTCATTCGGACAGGTAATCTGGTTTGGTTGCCCTTGCAGCGGGTGTTCCAACACCGCCACTGCTGTCACCGTCTTGAAGGTCGAACCCGGTGGATAACGACCCTGCGTGGCCCGGTTGAGCAATGGCTGCCCAGAGTCATCACGGTTCAACTGAGACCAATAGTCGCTCACCCGGCGCCGCTCGGCGGCTAGATCGGGCGCTGCCGGATCAACCACAAGCTGGCTCGGATCGAAGCCGGGCCGGCTAACGAGGGCCAAGATTGCACCACTACGCGGATCGAGCACTACGACTGCGCCGCGTCGATCGCCAAGCAACGCTGCAACCCGTGCCTGCAATTCAGCATCGAGCGTTAGGGTCAACGAGTTACCCCGTTGCCCTTCCCCTGTCCATTCACTAAGTAGCATCTGCCATTCGTTACCGCGCTCACCTGACAGATAGGCATTGTACGTGGCTTCAAGACCGCTTTGCCCGTAGCGAGGGCTAAAAAACCCCAACACCTGCCCAAAGGCGGTCATGTCATATTGAGCAGCGAGCGGATAGGTACGGCGGGCAATGCCGTTGACCGAGACACTCTCGGCGAGCGTGCGTCCTCGCCGGTCGAGAATCGCGCCCCGCACCACGCGCTGCGTCGCTAAGACTGGGCGAACATTGCTGGTGGTGCTACCATCGGCACTCGTGACGATATAGTTGCTGATCACACCCGCCTGAACAAACTGTTGGCGGAGCAGTTGCAGGCTCAGCATTAGAAAACCAATCATAACTACTGCCCCCAACCGAGCAACCGTGCGCGCAAGATCACTGCCCGGCGGGGTGTCGCTGAACCGGCTGATCAACACTAACCCGGCCAATGGCCCGCCAATCCAGAGGAAGAGCAACCAACGGGATTCTTGCTCAACCGGTAGTGAGATGCCGTACCCTAATAACGCCAGCGCCAAGACGAGCGCCGGCGCATGCCAAAAACGGCGCGGTCTCATGCGTTTAGAACTCCTCGCCAATTCCTCCACTGCTAGCGCAGCGAGTGCCTATCGGCATGATACCGCAACTTCATGGTTCGAGGGGAAGCGTTACCCGCACGGTCAGGCCACCCTGTTCGCCTTCAAAGACGGCGAGCTGGCCGTCGAATTCCGCGACTCGGTAGCGCAGTGCACGCAGAGCATGTAAATGCGGACGCTCGTAGGTACCATCGAGCAAACCGACACCATCATCTTCGACTTGCAACGTCGCCGCCTGATCGTCAATATGGAGCCAGACCTTACATGACGAGGCGTGGGCATGGCGGCGCACATTCGCCAGCGCTTCTTGAGCGGCGCGCAACAGCACCCCTTGTTGGGCCGCCGTCAACTTCTGCACCGCACCATCAATCTGGCACGCCACTTGTAAGCCGCCGCGCTGCCGTTCACCATCAACTAACTGGGTGATGGCAAGGCGCAGGTCTGGCCGTAACGAGACCGCAGGCGCCAATTCGGCCCCGCGCCGGCTGCCAGATCCGGAAATGGATGGCGGATACCATTCCGGCGCTGTCCCGATGTGCTCGCTACCCGGTAACGTTGGACGGCGCAACGCTGCTGGCGGCGCTGAAGCATCGCGGTGTAACAGCGTCCGCCCTCGCGCACGATCCGGCGGCATGCGCCGCCACGCCGCGAACGCCGCCCAACCCAGCGCGAAGAGCAGCGGCACACCCGCCCGCATCCCAGCCAGATCGGTAATGCCGAGGATTGAGCCGCCGATCAAATGCAACAGCCCAGCTCCGATCCCGCTGATCAGCGCGCCTTGCCAACTAAACAGTAACGCTGGCGCAATCAGGCTGCTCAAGGCATACGGCCCAAACGGCAGCAAGCCACCGCCACTCAAGATGACCACCAGCCAGCCTAACAACACATCAAGGATGAGTAACACTGGCCGGCGTTGCATCAGGCGCAGATAGCCCTCTGCTTGGCGAGTAATCACGAGCGTGACTAGCAATACCACTAGCAAGAGACCAGCGTGTTGGGGAAGACTCGCAACTGCGTAGCCGGGTAAGGTCAACGCAAGCCCGGCAATGAGCCATGCCAGCCAGCGATAACCGGCGAAGAGAAAGACGGGGTTGAGGCGCTGTCGCCACTCATCAATCATGTGTCGCACGCGCTTTCTCCCGGCGGCGGCCGGAAGGATGAGGTCGCCGCGATGAATCTGGGGTACGATCAATAAAGCATGAGTAAGTGTAGCAGAAAGCCTGCAACGCGGCAAGACCGATCTTCACGACACTTGTTTGGAAGATTGATGATGCCTAGAGCTAGCCCAAACAGACGGCGCTTCAGTGATCACAACCAAGCGACAAGCATCGCGTTAAGAGTCTTTATTGCAATCACTACCAATCTCAGCTATGGCCCGGCGCAGTCGCCACCACCTTAGCGCAATGACATATATGCCACACCGCCTACCAATGCTATCCCCACAAGGCTGTATTCAAGCAGAAGCCGACGATTCAATTGACCGATACAGGCATAGCCCAACAATCCGACGACAACATACAATACCGTCACCAACACCACTCCCGCCAACAGAAAGGTGGTCTGCCAATAGTTGAGAGCCCACATCAGCTCGGCGATCCCGATGCCGGCAACCAGCGCCACCCCAAACGAAACCGGCCGGCGCTGGATGTTGAGCAGCGCATAGATGAGGAACGCAGATACCAACGCCACCATTGTCGCCGAATAGAGCGTGCGATAGCGCGTATAGTAAATCGCGCTAAAGCTGCCAAACGCGATGAGATAGCCGATGATATGCAACACGATCTGCGCCGGCGTATGGATCTCGGCCCGCCGGTCGAGACTAAAATATTGCGCCGCGAGTGTCACGATTAACATCCCGGCAGTGACTATCAACGCTAGCAAGAAGGCCGTCCCGCCCAACACTGAATTGAAGAGTTGCCAGAAGGCGTAGGCTGCTACCACACTCAGCCCCGGCAGGAACCAGAATGCTGGAGTTACACTGCGTAATGGCCCGAACGAACGGACAATCCAGTTCATCGGGTGCGGATGCGAGCGCGCAACCCAATCGGCGCCCATTGCCGCTAACAATGCTAGTGAGCCGATTAACAACCATGATAGGCTGATTTCAGGTAGATCGCCGCCAAACGCAAAGCGTGGATTGACCGTACTGGTGTCGATGAGAAACACGATTACCAGCCCGATTGTGACGATAAACGCAATCGTAACAATCTGCTCATAACGCGGTTGTGGTGATTGCACGCCCCGTTCTCCTTAAATGAGTAGAAACTGTTTCATTTGAAACAATATTGACACGCCAGTCATAGTCATGTTATAGTTGCATGTAGCAGGAATTATACGGTAGACAACTATTACTCCTGTTTGCCTAGTGACACTATTTTATTTGACTCCTACCCCTGCGCCTCCAGCGCACTAGTGAGGAGACAGCGATGAGCCTCTCCACCGAGCCTACCGGACGGCAGCAGAGTAGTGAGACGACGCCTGAGCTTGAGGCATATACCTTGCTGCGTCAGGTTCACTCGATGCTCGAGACGTACAATCGCTACGATCTGCGCGGTGAGGATTTGACGGTTCCGCAATTTATGATCCTGAATTATGCGTCGCGTAGCGGTGTGCCGCTCAGCGAGATCAGCGCACGCATGATGTGCGACAACTCCAATTTGACCGGTATTGTCGATCGTCTGATCGCCAAAGGGTATGTCGAGCGCCGTCCCGATCCGAACGATCGCCGGGTGAGCCTCATTTGCCTCACCGAAGCCGGCGCTGAGAAATTGCGTAATTTGCGCCCGCGCCATCACGAACGCTTGCGTAGGCGGATGCGTTCGCTCTCTGAGCACGAGGTGCATCAATTGCGCGAATTGCTGCGCTCATTGTACAGCGGGTTGCTTGCGCCAGTTGAGGATGACCGCAATGGGCAAGAGGCGAACGACTAAGCCCTGCCATTTATCCCACGCTGAGATAATCCCGGCCCGGTTGATAGCCCATCTCCGCTAACCAGCCATCGATCAAGTCGCGCGCGCCATGGTTGGTGACGTACACCAGCACGAATGGCCGTGGCTGGCGGTCGAGCCATTTCGGTGCATGCACCGGCGCGCCCCAAATGGTTTGGCCGATTTTGGCTGGATCAATATCGATCCATGCCGCTGGCGGAAAGCCGCGTTCGATCAGCCGGCGCGCCCGTCGGCGCGTAACTCGGCCTGCCCCCCAATAAACCAGCGCCCGCCCGCTGTGTAGCCGTGGATCATTGGCTAAGAAACAAGCCCGTAATTCGTCAAAAGCGGCGCGGGCATAGCGCGGATCGGTGCGCGTCGCGCGATCGGGTCGCTCGCGCCAAGCCAGCAGATTGCGCGGTAGTTTGGCCATCTGCAACCCCGCTGCATGCATCCGTAGCCACAATTCGTAGTCTTCGGGCCACGGTTCATTGGTGTAACCGCCCAATCTCTGCACTGCCTCGCACCGGAACATCACCGAGGGGTGAGCAAAGGGCGACTCAACGTAGATCTCAGCCGCCACCTGTTCCGGTGTAAGCACCCGATTCTGCCAACGCAGGTATTCGCGTAAACCGGCTCGCACTTCCCGCGCCGGAAAAGCCACCACCCGGCTAGCAATCAGAGCGAGCTGAGGCTGCGCCATTAAGGCCTGATATTGCAGCGCCAGCCGATCTGGGTGCATCACGTCATCAGCATCCATCCGGGCAATGATCGGCGCGCGTGCTAACGCAAGACCGAGATTGAGCGCCGCCGTCAATCCGATCCGTCCGGCCTTGATCGGCACGATCCGCGCGTCACCCGCCGCCGCTGCGGCGACAATGGCCGGCGATTCGTCGTCAGAACCATCGTCAATCGCCAGCACTTCGTAGTCTGTGAAACGCTGCCGCGCCAGCGAACGCAAACAGGCCGGCAAGGTCGTTGCCGCATTGCGGATGGGCAAGATGATTGAGATACGTGGTACAGTCATGAATATGTAACGCAAAGGCGCAACGAGCGCCAAGGACATTGAGGATGGTGACTAACGAGTGGAAAAACCACCCCAATTCCAACGCTTTGCGCCCTTGGCGTCCTCTGCGCCTTCGCGTTTCACCCTCTACGGCGTAGGGAGACGGACGAACGTCCGTCTCTACATACCACGCTCATCGCCGGACGCCGTGCCGCTAACGCTCTCTAACAACATTTCGGCCACATCGCGCCGCTGCAACGTCTCGGCGCGACCGGTGTTCTTGGCCGCATCTTCAAACATCACCATGCAGAATGGGCAGGCAACCGCCAGCGTCTGCGGTTGCGGCGCAACGAGCTGTTCCAGCCGGATCACATTCACATTGCGCTCACCCCAGCGTTCTAGCCAGACGTTGCCGCCGCCGCCGCCGCAACACATTGCCCGCTCGCGGTTGCGCTCCGGCGCTTCGACCAGCTCAAGGCCGGGGATGCTATTCAGCAAGCTGCGCGGATCATCGTAGATGTCGTTGTAGCGCCCGATATAGCAAGGATCGTGGTAGACTACGCGCTCTCTCACCGCTTTGGCCGGCTTGAGTTTGCCCTCGCGCACCAAGCGGGCCAAAAACTCGGTGTGATGGACGACCTCGTAATCAATGCCGGCCCGCCCGCCGAACTGCGGGTACTCGTTCTTGATACTGTTGAAGCAGTGGGCGCAGGTGGTGACGACCGTGCGGAACTTGTATTGGTGCATAGTCTCGATCGCCTGTTGGGCTTGGGCTTGAAAGAGCATCTCTTCGCCCATGCGACGGGCCGGGTCGCCAGTGCAGCACTCCTCTTCGCCGAGGATGGCGAAATCAACCCCAGCTTGTTGCAGCAGTTGCACCATGGCCCGCGCCACTTTGCGCGATCGTTCGTCATAGCTCGGCGCACAACCAACCCAATAGAGCACCTCGACCTGCTCTTTCTCGGCTAGCACTGGCACATCTAGCCCTTCCGTCCACGCGCTACGCTCGCGGGCCGGCAGCCGCCATGGGTTGCTCTGCCGCTCGATCCCTTCTAGCACCCGCTTAACGCCTTGCGGTACCTCGCTCGCGATCATCGTCAAGTGGCGACGCATGTCAACGATGTCATCAACGTGCTCGATCATCGCCGGGCATTCATGCACGCAAGCATTGCAGGTGGTACAAGCCCACAGCTCCTCAGGTTCGATCAACGTGCCAATCAATGGCATCGTCTCGGCAGTCACGCCGTTACCATTCAATTCGGCCAGCTTACGCACCGTGCCATCTTTGAAATGGATAGGATCGCCGCGCTGCAAGTCGGCTAGCTTGGTGATGATGTACTTCGGCGAGAGCAACGCACCGCTGGCATGAGCCGGGCAGACACTCTGGCAGCGACCGCAACGCATACAGGCATCAAGATCCATCCGCCGCTTCCACGTCAGATCGGCCAGCGTCGTCACACCTAGACGCGGCTCGTCTTTCTCGATCTCAGCCTCAAGGTTGGGGATCGGATCGAGCGCGCCTTTTGGTTGCAAGTCGCGGAAGAGTGTATTCAGCGGCGTGTAGATAATATGGCGGAACTTGCTGAACGGCAGCGAGGCCATGAATAGGCCGGTCGCGGCAGCGTGGGTATACCAAAGCACCGGATGGATGGCGAGCGCCACCGGACTACCGTCACCGAGGCCGATTGCGCGGAAGATGGTGGCTAGCGCAAAGCCAACATACGCCAGCTTGGCCCACTCTTGCTCGTAAACCGGCACACCGCCGATAGTCTGGTTCGCGATCCGCAACCCCTCGATGAGAAAGCCGCCAATCCCCAAAAACAACAGCACCCCCAACACCCAACTATCGGTGCGCCGGTTATCGAGCCGGTCAGGCTTGGTGCGGTAGCGCCGCCACGTTGCCCACAGCAAACCGGCGACGAAGGCTAAACCGAGCGTATCGAGGATGAACTCATACGCCTTGTAGAAATCGCCGACCAAAATCTTGCCGGCCTGCTCACCCATCAGCGGAATGGTAAAATCTTCTTCGACCGCAATAATATCGGTGCCGATGAACAGAGTGAGAAAGCCAAAGAAGATCAAAGCGTGCATCACGCCGGCCCGGCGGTCGCGCAGCACCTTCTTTTGACCAAGACTCTGGCGGGTAAACTCAAGCAAGCGGGTGATCGGATTGCCGATCCGGTTGGCGGGCCGTCCGCGTCGCCAACGGGCGATATCGCGCAGGATGCCCCATGCCATCACCGCAGTGGTAATCAGAACCGTCAAGTAGAGGAACGTTGCGCCAATCGTATGGTCAATGTTCCAATAGATCTCGCGGATCGCGATAATCTGCTCTTGCTCCATTGCCTTTCTCCGCACAAATGCCGGCGCCCGGAACTGGGCCGATCATAGCATTCGTGCTGCAAAGCGTCAATGCGACAAGGATGGCATACGACATCACGCTCGAAACGCCGCCAGTACCGGCACCCTTCTGCATCACTCGGCAAAGGCCACCAACGCCCCCCGCACCACGACATTGACCCGTGTGCCCACTGGCACATCGTGCCACGGGGCCAGACGCGCTGTGATCATAGCACCGTCGCTCAGGCGCACCTCGTATCGCACATCGGCACCGAAATAGTTACGCTCGACGATCTGGTGCGGCGATTCGTCATCGACCTCTAATTCGATCGCTTCGGGCCGGATCATTACGCTGACCAAGCCATGGTGCGGGGTCAGCAACGGCAGGCGCCCGATCACGCTCTGCGCAACCAGACCGTGCGCTTCCGCTGGAATAAAATTAGCAGCACCGACAAACGAAGCGACGGCGCGATTGGTCGGACGCTCATACAGGTCACGCGGCGGTGCAACCTGCACAATCCTCCCGTTGATCATGACCCCGACCAGATCGGCAATGCTGAGTGCCTCTTCCTGATCGTGAGTGACGAAGAGAGCCGTCGCGCCTTCGCGGCGCAGAATCTGGCGTACTTCATTGCGCACCGCCATACGCAATCCGGCGTCAAGGTTCGAGAAGGGTTCATCGAGCAAGATCAAGGTCGGACGGGGAGCCAAGGCGCGTGCCAGTGCCACTCGTTGCTGCTGCCCGCCCGACAATTCGTGCGGCATGCGCCGGCCAGCATCAGCCAACCCCACCAACGTCAGCAACTCATGCACCCGCGTCTCGCGTTCAGGACTACGCGGCAAGCCGTAGGCCACGTTTTGCGCCACGCTGAGATGGGGAAAGAGGGCGTAATCTTGAAACACCATCCCCACTCGACGCTGTTCGGGAGGGATGCCAGCCCCGCATGGCCCCACCACCGTGCGCCCGCCGATCATAATGACACCGCTATCGGGCTGCTCGAAACCGGCAATCAGGCGCAGCAACGTGGTCTTGCCGCAGCCCGATGGGCCGAGCAGGGCCATAAACTTGCCGGCAGCCAGCTCGAGACTGACTTCATTGACCGCCGTGAGCGATCCGTAATGGCGGCTCAGGCGTTGAATGGAGAGCGCGGTTGTTTCGATTGAGATCATGGTTTACGGATGGCGTAGAGGGCAGAGCGGCGCTCGGCCCGCACAATACGGATAGCGTAGAAGGCAGAGCGGCGCGCTGCCTGTACCGGTCTTTCGATTCGGATTGTAACATACCCGTGAAAGTTGTTACCCATTTACTTCGCACAATACAGGCGCATGGTATAGTTGAAGATAGAGAGCAGCGAAGGCGCTGCTCGTGACGAGGCGTCAGGGAGGTAGCGTTATGTTTGTTGGCGAGCGGATGTCGCATCCCCCGATTACGGTAACTCCAGAAACGTCGATCCACGATGCAATGCACTTGATGCGTACCGAACATATCCGGCGCGCGCCGGTGGTTTCCCACGGTCGTCTGGTCGGTATTGTCTCGCTGAAAGACCTGATCAACGCCTCGCCTTCGCCAGCAACGACGCTGAGCGTGTGGGAATTGAACTACTTGCTAAGCAAGCTGACGGTTGACCGCGTGATGACCCGCGATGTCTATACGGTTTCGGTTGACACGCCGATCGAGGAAGCGGCGCGAATTATGGCCGACCGACGGGTAGGCGGGTTGCCGGTCATGCGCGGGAATGAGCTGGTCGGTATTATTACCGAGACCGATCTATTTAAGATCTTTCTTGAGCTCATGGGCGCACGCAGCCCCGGCATCCGGGTGACGGTGAGCATGGCCGATGAACCGGGATCGCTCGCCAAACTCACGGCAGCGATTGCCAATAGCGGCGGGAATATCATTGCGCTTGGCACCTTCGCCGGCGAGACGGCGGCTATGTCGGAAGTGACCTTTAAGGTCAGCGGAATGGCGATCGATCAGGTGCGCGAGGTGATTACGCCAGTGGTGGCGAAAGTGATAGATGTGCGCGAGACGCATCCATAATAGCAGCGCGGTAGGCACAACGTCTGCGTTGCCCCTACCGCGTGACCCACGGCAACATTGCACGGTAAATCGTCATCGCGCTATCGACCCGCAATGGCAACGAGAGGATTTCGCTCTCGTTGCCGTTGGTATCAATGGCCTGATAGCGCAAGCGGTATTCGCCATCGGCCAGCGCCTCGATCTCGATCACGTTATCAGTCGTGGTAATCCACGTTTCGCCATCCCACGAGTAGCGTAGCCGCGCGCTGCCGCCGCCTAAATCAGATGCACTTAGCCGTAGACCGGTGAGTGTGCGGAAATGTGATCCAACCCCCTCACCTTGGGCCAACCCATCACGCACAAGCTCAAAATCGTCAGCCCCCGGCGCTTTGACCCGGTAGCCAACCGCTGCTCCGCCCTCCAACTCAAAATATTTGATCGCAAGCGTATGCAACCCGGCAGTGAGCGAGATAGTGCCGGTCACCGTCGTAAAGGGATGAATACCAGCATTTGCGACAACCAGTTGCTCGTTGACCCACAGCCATGCCCCGTCGTCGCTGCTCAGCTCGAAGGTATATTCACCGCTCACCGGCGCGACAAAGGTGCGAGTCTGTTCGATCAGAAAGTGGTTGCTCAGGCCGGGCAACGGCCCGCCGCCACCCCAATCGCGCAACTCGCCATACCAGACGAAACTGCCGAGCAGTGCGCCACGCCGGATGCTGAGCGGGTTTTGCGTGCGGGCAAGCAGCCGTTCCGGGGTGTTGGCCAATTCGTACACCATCGCCAGCGGTTGCAAACTCTCATTATAGCGGGCCGGCTGCGGCGGCTGCCGTTCCGGCGTGATCGTAATCTGCTGCTCAGCTTGTGCCGTGGTCACGTAGGCCACATACTCTTGGATCGCGCCAGCCCGCAGCGTCACCGTCCCCGGAGCCCGGAACCGCACATAGCCGACAATGGTCTGGGTTTGGCCGGGGTCAAGCCGCCCGCTGATCCCCCATCGCCACGGGTAGCCACCGGTTGCGCCGGCGCAGCTTACCTCGCGATCTACCGGCCCCAACATCACCCGGAAGGACCCAGCTTCTTTGGGAAAGGTTGGGTAACTCTGATTAGGCGCGCCAAGGAAGCATTCGCCTTCATCGTAGACGTACCCTTCGCGCTCGAACGTGCCGGCGCTGAGATCAAACACACTTCCCCCCAGTGGATCTTGGCCATAGATCGGTGCTGCGCCGGCATTGCGCACGGTAAAGCGCACCGGCAATACCTCGCCAGCGGCAATGGTTGTGGCGCCATACTCCACCGCTACTAGTTCAAGGCGCTGGTTAGCGGTATCAATCGGCTGCCATTGCATGGCATCAAACAGCACGGCCCGCCGGTCGCTTAACGGTTCGCCAGTCAGATCCGAAAGAGATATGCTCGCAGTGCTGCCGGCAAAGTTATACACCCCGAGCTCGACCCAACCTTGCTGAGTCGCTTGGTCAACCACCCGTTCGACCACCCCGTTGGCAGTCGTGATCCGGTAGCGCGCTTGCCGGCTGGGATTGAGATTGGCGCAATTGGCCGGAATATGCACCAGTACCCGATAGACGCCGGAGGCCGGCAGATTGGGTCGCCACGTTGCCCAGTTGGCACTTGCGGATGGTTGATTGGTGGCGTAGGTATAGAGCGCGCTGCCGCCATAGCCGCAGGCGCTCTGATACCACGTAGCGTTGCTGCGCGTAAAGCCGCTCTCGTGTTCTTCGATCACTAGATCGCCGTTGTCGGGCTGGCTTTCGCCGGCAAGCCGGGCCTGCACCCGCTGGCGAACCAGCGGCAACAGGTTAAACAACCGGTCGCCGGGGCAGGTAGTGTAGCCGTTAGGGGTAACCTGCCGGTGGCCGCTGATATGGTCAATCACGGCGCCGGGATTGAAGGGAGCACAGTAGCGCGAGATCGAGCAGCCGTAGTAGAAGCTGCGCCCCATCGGATCGATCCGCTTTTGATCTGCTTTCCACGCCAGTAGCGCCACGAGCGAGTCAATCGCAGCCGCGGTTGGCTCAACCGTGCTATAGTTACCGATCAGCGAGACACCCATTGAACCGTAATTGGCCGTATCGTGAAAGCCAACCACATCATCGCCGCCAGCCCGCCCTTCGTAGATCACGCCATCGGGGTCGATCAGATAGTTATAGCCGATGTCGCCCCAACCACGGGTATACGTATGGAACGACCAGATCGAACGCACCACATCAACCCACGTCTGGCCTTCGGCTAGGGTATTTGAGCCAGCAGTATGGTGAACCACCAAATGGCGCACCGGGTAATAGGCTGGCGGTGCTTGCGGGCTGGTCTGGCCGTGCGGATTGCCCCATGCCGTGCGGCTCACTACCGGCGGGCGCGAGACGGCGGCGACTTCCGCGGATGGCGTTGCCACCGGAACCGCCGGGCCAAACCGGCTATCGACCGTGTTGACCGCAACCGAGCGAAACGCGGCAGGATCATTAGTTTCAACCCGCACCTGATACCAGTTCCGATCTTCACCGGCATAGACAATCTCGCTCCAGTGCAGATCATCGCCATCACCAGCCTGCCAGAGTTCCTCATCCTCGGCCACAATGGCCCAATCACTCCACATCACACCATCGCCGCTCACCCGCACCATCACGACCGGCGCACTAGCCGGATCAGCCGTCCAGTTCAGCAGCAAATGGGTAAACGGGCGCGGCGCGGGAGTCGGCGCAGTTTGATACCCGCTAGCGGTTGCCAACAGAGGCAGAGCGGCTGCCGGTG
Source organism: uncultured Chloroflexus sp. (assembly GCF_938091255.1). Lineage (NCBI taxonomy): Bacteria > Bacillati > Chloroflexota > Chloroflexia > Chloroflexales > Chloroflexaceae > Chloroflexus > uncultured Chloroflexus sp. Next base: position 71,465 of record NZ_CALLJH010000014.1, on the reverse strand, counting down.
CGGTCGTCATATCGGTGGCAAAGAGCTGCGTATCGGGCCGGCCATCGGCATTGGCAGCCGGGGCTGCCGGCACCGGCGTTAACGGCAGAAGCAGCGCCCAGAGGAGGCCGATGGAGAGGAGAAGACGAATGCCCGTAATCATCGTACACCTCGGCGAATAGGTTTTCATCTGCCCTCATTCTAACGATAGCTCGTCGTAAAAGCGAGAGGCTGGGGTGACGAATCGATGACAGCCACCCTGTAAGCCATCCGTCATCTGCACCCGATTGCTGATTGGGGAAACTTCTGTTACCATACACAAAGGTTTAATTAACCAGTCAACCAAACCCTGCTCTGAGCTTCATCGCCATATTTGCCAGCGTTTATGAACGCCATTCGCTCAAGCATTCAACTCAAAATCCTGCTGCTGCTGCTCGGTCTTGCCTTACCACCGCTGATTATCGTCGGCTGGCTCGGACTGAGCAGTTTGAATATTGCCCGTGAAACGGCGGTAGTCGAGGGCACGAATGGTCTACGCCAACAGGCCACCTCCAGCTTGCGCCAGCGCGCCGCCGACAAAGCGCAGTTGTACGATACGGCGTTGATGAGCGTGCAGCAACAAGTCGAGACAGTGGCCGGGTACGCACTCGATCGTTATAATGTGCCGGTCATCGCCTTCAGCAGCGACCGGGTATGGATCGCGCCGCGCCCCACCGATGACTTGCTGCGCCAATACGCCAATCAAGCAGCCTACGTGCGCCAGATGATCCCCCTCCTGCGTGAAATGGTTGCGAAGAATCCACTCGTCAACATTGGGTACATTGCGCTGGAAGAGGGTGGGATCCTCGCGTTTGACAACGAAGCGGTCATTGACCAACTACTGACGCTCGAAGCGTTCGACCCGCGGGTGCGCCCGTGGTATCGCAAAGCGCGTGACGCCGGCGCAACGGTGTGGACGGAACCATACGTTGATGCCAATACCGGTTTGCTCGCCACAACCTGCGCCAGCCCGCTCTACGACCGGCAGGGCCGGTTTATCGGGGTGGTAGCGTTCGATCTCCTGCTCAAGACCATCCAGCAAGACCTCCTTACTGTTGATGTTGGTTCAAGCGGATATGCGTTGCTGATTAATGCCGACGGCGATGTGATCGTGCGCCCAGATATGCGAGCTAATGTGCGGTGGGATCAACCGTACCGCACCGAGAATCTGCTCGAGTCAACCAATACCGATCTGCGCGCTGTGGCTGAAATGATGGTTGGCCGCCAATCGGGGGTGCAATTGATCCAAGAGCAGGATCAGGCGAGCTATGTCGCCTTCGCGCCGATCACCACTGCCGGCTGGAGCGTAGCTCTGATCATTCCCGCGAATGAAATTGACGCCCCTGCGATCACCGTCGGCCAGCGCCTCAGCGAGAGCCAGAGCCGGCTGTGGAACCAATTAGTGGCTGTGTTGCTGATGATCATTGTCACCATCAGCATGCTTGGCCTCTTGCTTTCGCTCTCGTTCACCAACCGGATCAGCGTGCTGCGCGAGGGTGTGCAAGCGGTAGCCGGCGGCGATCTGACTCAACGCCTTCCCGCTGCGGGTAGCGATGAGATTGGGCAGTTGGTCGATGCCTTTAACCGCATGACCGACACTTTGCAAAGCAAGATTGCCGAACTCGAAGAAAACGCGCGCCAATTGGCCACCCTGAATGCCGTCTCGAACGAACTGAAAGGCATTCTCTCGTGGCCCGTCTTGCTCGAAACGATCCCTAAGGCCGTGCGCGAACGATTTGGCTTCGATCGGGCCGTGCTCTATCTGGTTGACGGCGAAGTCCTGCGCGCGGTCAGCGCCTCATTCGGCCCCGGCAACGAGTTGCAAGCGCAGCAGTTTCTGGCGGTGGCAAACGCGAAACCGCTGCGGCTCGATGGCAATAGCGTCGAAGCTGATGTGGTGCGCAGCCGGAAGGCGATAATCGTTGATAATCCATGGGAGAATCCTTGGGTTGATCAGACCAAGCAGGCTGCTTCGGCCAGCCGGTCGTATGTGCAAGCCCCTATCTTCGGGCGCAACGATGCGGTGATCGGGATCATTTCCGCCGATTACAAACTGAGTCAGCGTCCGGTGCAGACCCGCGACGCCGCGCAATTGCTGATGTTTGCCAGCATGGTCGGCCTGACGATTGAGAACGTACAACTGTACAACGACCTCGAACAACAAGTAGCGCAACGTACTGAAGAGCTGCGCGCTGCGCTCGAACGGGCGCAACTCGCCGACCGGCGCAAGAGCGATTTCCTCGCCAGTATCAGTCATGAATTACGCACGCCGCTGAACGCGATCATCGGCTTTTCGACCGTCTTGCTCGACGATACCGACCAACCGTTGACGCCGACCCAACGCGAAGATGTGCAGAGTATCAATCGCAATGGGCGGTTCTTGTTGCACTTGATCAACGAACTGCTTGATCTGGCACGCATTGAAGCCGGTCACCTAAATCTTGAAATTAGCCCAGTTGATCTGCAACAGGTGGCCGGTGAAGTGTGTGACACGGTGCAGACACTGTTGCGCAACCGTCCGGTTACGCTGCGCAACGCCTTACCGGCGACGCTGCCTAAGGTAGCGGCTGATAGTGACCGGTTGCGCCAGATTCTGTTTAATTTACTCTCGAATGCGATCAAATTTACCGAACGTGGTACTATTACAGTAAGCGCGCAAATGTATGATGAGGTCAATGGCGATGGTAAAATTGAGCGGTACGTGGCGGTAAGCGTCTCTGACACCGGCATCGGTATTCCGCTCGAGCGGCAACAAGATATCTTTGGCGAGTTTGTGCAGATCCATGGCCGGCGTTCACGCCTCGGTGGCACAGGGCTAGGGTTGGCGATTACCCGCAAGCTGGTGCTAGCCCAAGGCGGCCGGATCTGGGTTGACAGCACACCGGGTATTGGGTCAACGTTCACCTTCACCTTACCCGTTGCCCAATCAGCGTTGCTTGCTGCGCCGGTTAGGGCCAATGTCGTCATGTCATGAGCCAACCAGCACAGATCTTATACATCGAAGATAATCCTGATAATCAACGTCTGGTGCAGCGGGTGCTCAGCGCTCGCGGCTATCAGGTAGTGATTGCTGAAGACGGGCCAAACGGGTTGGCGCTCGCCCGTACAAGCCATCCGACGCTCGTGCTTGTCGATCTCGGCATTCCCGGCCTCGATGGCTACGAAACGACCACGCGCCTACGCTCGCTGCCGCATTTGCGTGGCGTGCCGATTATTGCCTTGACCGCTGATGCATCGCCGGGCTCGCGCGAGCGGGCCTTGGTCGCGGGGTGCGATGGCTATTTGAGCAAGCCGATCGATGCCCGTGCACTGCCGGCCCAAATCGCCGAATTCATCGAGGGGCGGCGCGAACGATTGCCGGAAACGATGGAGACGGCGCTGCTGCGGTCGTATAACCAAAAACTGGTTGAGCGGCTAGAGGCGCGGGTACGGGAGTTGACAATCGCCAATGCCCAACTGCAAGACCTCGACCGGCTTAAAGATCAGTTCCTCGCCACCCTCTCGCACGAATTGCGCACCCCGCTTACCTCGCTGCTTGGTTATCTCGAACTCTTCGATCGCGGCATGCTTGGCCCGCTCAACCCGCAACAAGAAGAAGCGGTGCGCGTGATGCGGCGCAGCGGCGAGATTTTGGCGCGTCAGCTCAACAATTTGCTCTACTTTCAAGAGATCCGCAGCCGCGCGCTCAACTTTGTGGCCTTGCAGCCGCTTGATGTGCTGCGTCCGCTGATCGCGATGTTCCGTGAACGAGCAGCGCAGGCGCAGTTGCAGTTCGATGTGGCACTCTCGGATATCCAACCGATTGAGGTTGATCGATCAGCATTTGAGCATTTAGTGCGCAACTTGCTGGATAATGCCTTCCAGTACAACAAACCGGGTGGGAAGGTGTGCTTCATTGTGCGCGATGAGCCGACCCGCTTGATTATGCGGGTAGAGGATACTGGGATCGGGATCGCGCCCACCGAACACGAAAAGATCTTTCTCCCCTTCTATCAGGTTGATCATTCGTTGGCCCGCGGCCATCCCGGCAGCGGACTTGGGTTGGCGATTGTGCGCCATATCGTCGAAGCGCACGGTGGCCAAATCGCGTTGCGCAGCGCGCCGGGTGAGGGCAGCGCGTTCACCGTCGCCATCCCGCGCCGGTCGGTAGGGGTATAGCACCGTTATGCCCCTACGTCAGCAAATTGCAATTGGTAGAGCCGGTAGTAGTAGCCACGCCGAGCCAATAGCTCGTCGTGGGTGCCATCTTCGACCACCCGCCCCTTGTGCAGCACGATAATCCGATCCACGTGGCGGATGGTGCTAAGGCGGTGGGCAATAATGATACTGGTACGGTTGCGCATCAAGCGAGCCAAGGCCGCTTGAATCAACGCCTCGGTTTCGGTATCAACACTGCTGGTCGCTTCATCGAGAATCAGCAACACTTCAGGGTTAAACGCAATCGCGCGGGCAAAGGCGAGCAACTGGCGCTGGCCGATCGAGAGATTCGCACCACGTTCACGCACTTCGTACTCGTACCCGCCGGGCAGCCGTTCAATGAAGCGGTGCGCACCGACCAGCTCGGCGGCGGCGCGCACCTGCTCATCGCTGATCGCGTTGTTGTGCAGGCGAATATTGCTGGCAATTGTCCCGCTGAAACAGATCGGGTCTTGGGGCACGGCGGCGATATGGCGGCGCAACTCGGTTTGTGCGAGCTCGCGAATGTCGATGCCGTCGAGCATAATGCTCCCGGCTTGCACATCGTAGAAACGCGCCAGCAGGCCAACCAGCGAACTCTTGCCGGCGCCGGTCGCGCCGACGATTGCGACCGATTGGCCGGCAGGAATATGTAAGTTGATCCCGCGCAGCACCGGTTCCGCCGGATCGTAGCCGAACACCACATTGCGCAGCTCGATTTCGCCGCGCACCGGCGTGGGCAGCGCACGGGGATGGGCCGGATCGCGCACTTCGGCTTGAGTATCAAGGACGGCAAAGATACGCTCGGCGGAAGCCATCGCCGATTGCAGGATGGTATACCGCTCAGCGAGATTGCGAATCGGCTGAAACGCGCGCTCAAGGTACTGGATAAAGGCCGCCAGCATACCAAGCGATGCCCAACCGGCCAGTACGCCGTTGCCGCCGCCCCACAGCAGCGCCGCAGTGCCGATCGCCGCTAGCAAGTTGACCGAGGGGATAAAGATGGCAAAGATCAAGACTGAGCGAATGTTGGCTTGCATATAATCGTCGCTCAGACGGGCAAACGCAACGCGACTGCGCCCTTCACCGTTAAAGAGCTGCGTCACAAGCATGCCGCTGATCTGTTCACTGAGGAAAGCGTTGATTCGGGCCAATCGCTGCCGCACCAGCCGGTAGGCCGAGCGCATCAACCGCTGGTAGATCGCAACGATCACCACCAGCACCGGCAAGGTGGCGATGCTGATCAAGGCCAACCGCCAATTGAGCACAAACATCACCACGATAATGCCAATCAAGGTGAGCAGATCAGCCACGATCATCACTACCCCTTGGGTGAGAAACTCGTTGAGCGCATCGACATCGTTCGTGATGCGGGTGATCAAGCGGCCCACCGGGTTGCGGTTAAAGAACGACAGGCTCATGTGCTGAATGTGGCGAAAAATTGCCACCCGCAAGTCTTTCATCACCTGCTGACCAACGCTGTTGATAAAGTAGGAATGGCTATAACGAAAGGCGAAATTAGCCAACAGTGCGCTAAGAAAAGCGACGAAATAGGGCCAGACGCCATCAACCGCACCGGCGCTGATTGGGCCGTCAATCGCCTGCTGAACGAGCAACGGTGGCAGCAGATCGGTCAAAATCGCACCGATCAACAACCCAATGGCAACGCTCAACCGGCCCCAGTACGGGATCACGTAACCGGCCAAGCGGCGCACCAGTCGGCCATCGTAGGCTTTGCCAAGGATGGTATCGTCATCAAACCCGTGTGACATGAGCAACTCCGATATGTATTTCGTAGTCGTAAGGATACAGCGGCACTGTATCCCTACTCTTCGCGTTCGAGTTCAGCGGCGAGCAACTCACGGCGATACATTGCGGCGTAGCGACCGTTCAGCGCCAACAACGCCTGATGCGAACCCTGTTCAACAATCCGGCCCTCATCGAGCACAATAATCTGATCGGCGTCGCGCACGGTGGCGATCCGTTGGGCGATGATAATGGTGGTGCGTCCGGCCATCTCGGCGCGCAAATCGGCCAGAATTTGGGCCGCAGTATGGGTATCGACACTGCTCAGCGCATCGTCAAGAATGAGAATACGCGGATCGCGCATCAGAGCACGGGCAATCGCTACCCGCTGCTTTTGGCCACCCGACAACGTCACGCCACGTTCACCAACCATCGTCTCCAAGCCGCCGGGAAACTGGTCGAGATCGTTTACAAGGCGCGACACGGTAATCACGTGTTCCAGCCGGGCAGGATCGATCGTCTCGACGCCGAAGCCAACATTCTCGCGCAGTGGGATGCTGAACAGAAAACTCTCTTGTAGCACATAACCAATCATGCGGCGCAAAGCGGCCAGATCCAACTCACGCACATCAACACCATCAACCAACACCTGACCCACATCTGGATCCCGTACCCGGCCTAGCAGATGTACCAGCGTCGTCTTGCCGGCACCGGTCGCGCCGACGATGGCCAGCGTTTTGCCGGCAGGCACGGTAAACGACAGATCGCGCAATAACCAGCGATCGGCGGAGTGATCGGCGCGAATGCCCACCTTGCGGAACTCGATCGCGCCATGACCGGCGGGCTGGCGCGGCGCAGGAGGCGACGCAATCGTCGGTTGGCGACGTAACACCTCACCGAGCCGTTCGAGCGAGGCGATCGCCTGCTGCGACAGATTGACCATCCAACCCAGAATGATCATCGGGAAGGCCAGCAGCGCCAAATAGGCATTAAACTGCACCAACTCGCCGATCGTCAACGTCCCGGCAGCCACCATCCGCCCGCCCACCAACAAGATCAGCGCGGCAATCAGGCCAAGGCAAAGGGTCATTGCCGGCCACAACAGGCCAGAGAGCAGCACATAGCGCAGATTAAGATCGCGGTACCGTTCGTTATCGGCAGTAAAGACGGCAACTTCAGCCTCTTCTTGGGCAAAGGCTTTAATCGTGCGAATGCCGGCAAAATTCTCTTGGGCGCGGGTTGACAGCACCCCAAACTGATCTTGCACCCGGTGAAAGATCTGGCGCATACGGCTGCCAATCGCGACAAAGACAACAGTCGCGATCGGCAACAGCAAGATAACAATCAACGCCAGCAATGGTTGGACAACCAGCATCAGCACCGCCGCGGCCAGAAAGGTCAGCAACGCCGTCGCCGCGCCATTGAGGCCGGGGCCGAGAAACTGGCGCACGGCGCTGAGATCGTTGGTCATACGAGCCATCAAATCGCCAGTGTAGTGCTGATGGTAAAACGCCTGATCAAGACTGAGCAAGCGGTCAAACAGATCGGCGCGCAGATCGTTCTCGATGTAGTACGAAGTGACGGCAATCAACATCCGTTGGGCGAATTTCATCACTCCATCGACAACAGCCAGACCAATCAACGCACCGCCGAACCAAAGCAACTGCTGCGAGGAGAGATGGCCACTGGCGACACTATCCACCGCTATGCGCAAGACAAGCGGAGCAAGCGCGCTTACCGCTGCGCCGAGCGCGGCAACCAGCCCGCCGAGCAGCAGCCGGCGGCGGTAACGGCGCAGATAAGGAAACAGCAGGCGCAGATGAGTCATAGCAACTCCTGACAAAGCAAATATCGCCCTTGCAGTATAAAAGATTGCCAACCGGGTGTCGTCAGTCGCAAGGTGGAAGCGAGTTGCGCTACGCCACGCAAATCGCAACCTACAATTGTCTTTTTTCTTAAAAGCAACGGATTGACATTTTTCGTTGACTTCTATATAATTTAAGCAACACACCACTGATGCATGGTCTTCACCAAACGCCGCTGAAGGGCGCAGAGGAGAGCGGAAGCGTTGTGGAAGACTGGCCGGGTGTCAAAGGAAGTCGTGTTGGTAGCAGAAAAGTGGAGGTTCGCCCATGCGCGACGATGACGATCTGGTTCCACCGAAATGGCGTTCTCTGTTCAACAACCAAGACTGGCTGTTGCATGACATCGTGGTGAAGTCGTTCTACGGCTTCGGCGCCATCGCGGTGGTCGCGCACTTGCTGGTCTATCTGTGGAAGCCGTGGCTCCCCTAAGCAATGGCCTATAGTGTGAGGAGGAACAATTCATGCAGCCTCGCAGCCCGGTGCGGACGAATATCGTCATTTTCACCATTCTCGGTTTTGTGGTAGCGTTGCTCATTCACTTCATCGTGCTGAGCAGCCCAGAGTACAACTGGCTGTCGGATTCAGGCGGCGCTCTGTTGCTGAGCACAGCGCGTGCGCTGTTCGGGATCTGATCGATGGCGGGCCGGCCACGGCTCGCGTGAGACGGCAACCGCCAGCAGAGACGCTGCTGGCGGTTGTTGTTCGTAAGCAGCAAGGAATCTACGCTTTTTTTGCACATAGATAAAAAATTGACCTTCTGAACCAATTCGTGTATACTTAAGATCAGGCACGAAGTGACAGGCGGCGTAGCCCTTCCGCCGCGATCTCACGTTTGCATCGGCGCCGGCATCGCCGGGCAGCCGATCTGGAGCAGGAGAGACCCATGCAATCGTCACGACCAAGTGATCGGCAATTGGCGATCGTTGTCTCGGTGGCGGTGGGAATTATTGTTGCAGTCATTACCACAGCCACCTTCTGGTGGGTCTACGATCTGACATTGGGCCGCGCACAACGGGTAGCGGCACAATTAGCGGGCGTACGCTGGAGTCCGAGCGACGGCATTAAGGTAATCACAGAATCGCAACCAGTTACCCCCACCGATGGGCGGCAGAATTGGTTGGGCCAGCAAGCATGGACGGAAGGTGTACAAGCTGGCCAAGCTTGGGTCCAGCAGTATCCTAACACCGTAAACGTACAGGTGCTGGTCGGCATGAGTTCAGCGCAGATCTGGACGTACATGCAACAGTATGTATCTGGCGCGCTTGGTGTAGGCTGCCAATATTGCCACAACATTAACAACTTTGCTAGCGATGAGTATCCTCAAAAGATAGCAGCGCGCAACATGCTGCGGCTCGTTCGTGATGTCAACGCCGAGTTTATTGTCAATTTGCCCAACTGGAAGGGCAACTACGTGCAGTGCGCCACCTGCCATAACAATGCACCCAACAATCTTGAGAGCTTTGGCGCACAGTTTATCAATTCGGTTCCACCGATTAAGGTAACGGTTGATCCGCTCGATGCAAACGGCCAAGCGATCCTTGATCCCGCGCTCAAACCGGAAGCCATCCGTGATCAGGTGCTGCTCAAGGATGCGGTTCTTTACTACATCTATAACTATCAGGTCTGGAAACCGTTCGATCCGGCAGTTCCCGACAGCGGACGAGGATCGCTGGCGTTGACCTACGATGGCGGCCGAACGCAGGATCAGGTGACGATCAACCAGAACGTGATGAATTATCAATCTTGGTCGCTCGGAGTCGGTTGTACCTTCTGCCACAATTCGCGCAACTTTGTTGCCTATGAGCTGAATCCGGCCGGCGATAATGTGCTTAATCCGGCCTACGCTTACAACAAGTTGAAGGCGCAGCGCATGCTGTTGCTGACCACATGGCTGGCTGAAAATTGGACGAAGTATGGCGCGATCGGCAAGCCGGAAGTGCCAACTGGCCGCGACGCTGCCAGCCGCTATTCGTACCAACGGCTTGGCGACGGGCAGGTTTACAATGTGCCCGGCTGCTATACCTGCCACCGCGGCAACAGTATTCCGCTGGCCTCGATCAATCAAGCAGACATTCCCAACAACGATGCTGGCGTGGTGATTTTGCCACCGCAGATCCGCGGACGTTGACAGTATGTGCCGGGGGCATTGGTAAGCTCCCGGCGATCCTACTTCGCGATGGGTTGACGCGAAGACGCAACGGCGCACAAGTTGCGCATGCTGGCTACTGCTGGTATGCAAGCTACGGTATTGGTGATCGACATCGCTAGCCGCGGCTTCTGAACTAGAGAGCACTCGTTATGAGCGACATGAGCGACCGCACCGGATTGAATCCTCCACCGTCGCTGCCACTAACTGATCAGCCCCAACCGCGCTATGCGTGGTTCACCCGTTCCATCCAATTAATGAAGCCGGTCACGTGGTTTGCACCGACGTGGGCGTTTATGTGCGGCGCGATTGCGAGCGGCGCGCTCGGATGGAACGAGTCGATCGGGCGCTTGCTGCTCGGTATGTTTATGGCTGGGCCGGTGTTGTGTGGCTTGTCGCAGGTCGTGAATGATTATGCCGACCGCGAGGTCGATGCGATTAACGAGCCACACCGGTTGATCCCCTCGGGCAAAGTCTCGCTGCGCCATGTCTATATTCTGACTGCCATCTTGACGTGGATCGGGGCAAGCATTGCGCTCTTCCTTGGCCGGAACGTGGCGTTCTTTGTCGCTCTCGGCTTGATCTTTGCGCTGGCCTATAGCCTGCGCCCGGTGCGCGGCAAGCGAAATGGCTGGATCGGGAACGCACTGGTGGCGATCTCATACGAAGGGTTAGCATGGATGGCTGGGCATGCCGCGTTTGCTCCGCTGACCGGTGAGAGCGTAACGATTGCGCTGCTCTATTCGCTCGGCGCGCACGGGATTATGACAGTCAATGATTTCAAGAGCATCAAAGGCGATACCCTGATGGGTATCCGCTCGATTCCGGTGCAGTATGGCAAGGTGATGGCGGCGCGCATGGTGGTGACGACGATGGGCGTAGCCCAGATCGCGGTGATTGGGTTGCTCTACCATTGGGGTCACCCGGTGGCAGCTACCGTGGTCTTGATCTTGCTGGCGGCACAAAGCATTCCGAACGCGCGCTTTATCCGTGATCCCGAAAACAATGAGGTCTTTTTCAACGCCACCGCGATTATGCTCTACGTCTGGGGCATGTTGGCGGCGGCGATCGGTCTGGCGGCGTGATGGGCGTAAGCCCCTAGAAGTGTGATGTTGATGGCACCACGAGTTCTCGTCGTTGGCGCATCGGTCGGCGGAGCGACCGCAGCAATTACGCTGCGGTCGTTCGGTATTGAAACCATCATGATCGAGAAGGAGTTGGTGAAGGCTAAACCATGCGGCGGCGCAGTGCCGCCGGCAGCCTTTCACGAATTTGATTTACCAACCAGCTTGATCGACCGCAAGGTGCGCCAGTGTCTGATTGTATCCCCCTCTGGTCAAGAGACTCACGTGCCGGTGGCGGGGACGGTTCCGAGTGACGATGATTATGTCGCGATGGTGCGGCGCGAGGTGTTCGATAGCTTTTTGCGCCAGCGCGCCCAAGAACGCGGCGCTGAACTGATCCACGCCCAGTTGACCGGTTTGCGGGTTGACCGGCGCGGGGTAGAGGCGACGTACCGTACCCCAACGGGCCACGAGGGTTCGGTGTGGGCCGACGTCGTGATCGGGGCCGACGGCGCGTACTCGCCAACGGCTAAATTCCTTGGCCTGCCCAACTTGCCGCGGGCAGTGGCAATGCAAGAGCGAATTAAGTTGCCGCCCGACAAGATGGCGCGCTGGGAAGAGACGGCTGACCTGTACCTTGGCCGCGAAGTCAGCCCCGACCTGTACGCATGGGCTTTCCCCAAACGCGACCACATCGCAGTCGGCATTGGCGCTGGCCCCGGCCACGGCTCAGCAGCCAAGCAGTTGCTGGCCAATCTCAAACGGCGGCTGGGCCCGGCCCTCGATGGCGGGCAGGTGATTCTGCGCGAGGCCCACGCCCTGCCGATGGAACCGCGCCCACATATGGCTTTTGACCGGGCAATGCTGATTGGCGACGCGGCCGGACTAGTGGTGCATACCTCTGGTGAAGGCATCTATTGGGCAATGAAGAGCGGGCAGATGGCGGCGCAAACGCTGGCCGAGTATCTCGATGTGCCGAGCGCGGCCAATTTGCGCCACTACGAACGGCGCTGGTGGAAGCAGTACGGCACGATGTACCGCTTCCTGCGCTTTTTGCAGATCTGGGGCTATGGCAACGAGCGGCAGATGGAGGTCTTTACCGAAATGTGCCGCAATTACGATGTGCAACGACTCACCTTCGACAGCTATATGCACAAGAAGATGGCCCCGGCGCCGTGGCTGGCCCAGTTGCGCATGACCGCCGAGATTATTGCCAGCGAGGTGCGCAATTATGTCCGCCCACGCACACCGTTACGCGAACAGCTCGGTTTGATGGTGGTTGAAAAGGCACGGGCCATGGCGGCTGACGAGGCGATAGCGGCCAATTCAGCCAAATAGCGCGCTACCATCTCGCTACCGCCGAACAGGCAAGGTAGCGCGATTTTTTCATTGGGCGCGTGCAGGTTGTCGTCGGGTAGGCCAAAACCGGTGATGATTAACGGCGCGCACAGGTATGTCTGAAATGTCGCCGCAATCGGCAAGGTGCCACCGTCAATGGTAAACGTTGCCGGATTGTCAAAGGCGGCGGTGAAGGCATCTGAAGCGGCTTGTACAGCGGGGTGGCGATAATCAACCAGCACCGGATGCGAGGTGCTCAGCACTTCAACGCTTAACGTGACGCTCGGTGGCGCGAGCCGCTGCAAAAACGCATGCACGAGTTCGGCAATCTCATGCGGGGCTTGCAGGGGAACCAGTCGCATTGAGAGCTTGGCTGTCGCTTGGGCTGGATCACCGTCTTCTTCCCCGGCCCGGTAAAGCCGCCGCCAATGCCGTGAATGTCGAGCGTCGGGCGGATGCTGGCCCGTTCGAGCACGGCACATTCGGTCTCGCCAGACAATGCCGGCGTGCCGGTCAACGCCAGCCATGCCTGCTCGCTCACCGGCAGTTGGGTGATCAATGCGCATTCGGCGTCATCAACCTCACGAACGTTGTGGTAAAAGCCGGACACTAACACGCGCCCCGTGTCACCGTCTTGCAGAGCAGTCAGTAGGCGCACCAGTACATTGAATGGATTGTCTACCACCCCGCCAAAGGTACCCGAATGGAGATCGGTCGCCAGTCTGCGCATGGTCACTTCGAGATAGCAGTTGCCGCGCGTGCCGTAAAGAATGAGCGGCTATTGCGGGCTGAGCATCATCGAGTCGACGAACAGAACGGCATCACAATGCAGCCGCCCGGCAGCCGCAACGACAAAGTGGTGGAGCGCGGTGCTGGAAACTTCCTCTTCGCCTTCGATGAGCAGCTTAACGTTGACCGGCAACCGGCCACTCGTTTGCAACCACGCTACGAGCGCGGCCATCACGGCCATCACCTGCCCTTTATTGTCAGAGGCGCTGCAGGCGTAGAGGTCATCGCCGATGATGATTGGGGTGAAAGGCGGCGTGCGCCATTCGGCGAGAGGATCGGCGGGCTGAACGTCGTAATGGCCGTAGATGAGCAGAGTTGGCACCGCCTCAGCGCCAAGTCATTCGCCGTAGACAGTGGGTAGACCACCCTCAGCTATGATCTCAGTGTAGCGCATGCCAATCTGGCGGAGATAGGCGGCTAGCTATTCGGCGGCCTGCACTATATCGGCCTGATGAGCCGGATCTAGGCTCACGCTGGGAATGCTGAGGAATGCGCACAGCGCCTCAACGTTGGCGAGCACGGTGTTCGGCGAGATAGGCGAGAGCGGCAGGTAACGCGGTCACTGTGCTTCTCCTCTCAGGTACTCAACAATACTGCTCGGTTGGCTGGGAGCGTTAATCACGTTGATGATCGCCAGCAACCCGCTCGCGAAGACGCGGCAGAGGGTGGGAGCGAGCTGATCAAGCTGGCGCACCAGCTCACCATACCCGCCCAAGGAGCAGACCAATTCGCCGTAGCCGGTGAGGCGAGCGTCGTGCTGGCCATCGCCTATTCAACCCAACGTGGCTATTGCGCATACAGAGGCAACAACTGCTTAAAGGCAGCCACGCGGGCCGGATCAGCGAGATCGAGCCGGATTCCGGCTGGATCGAGCGGGCCACCGATAACATAGCCGGAGAGGATCCACGTAAGGCTGTGGATGATGAGGCGAAGATTGGGAACAGCCGGCGCGATCGCGCTGGCAGTCTGCGCTCGTTGCCACAGATCGAGCGCCAGCGTAGAGAGCGGCAGCGAAACCTCAACCTCAATCGTCGCCAACGAGTCGTCTTGTTGCAGCCACCGCTGTAACCAAAAACGGCGCAATTCAAGGTAGGGCAAGGACAGATCGACGAGGGCATCAATGATGAACACGTGTTCGCGCTTGACCAAGCGACCCAAGACGGCGCGATACCGATCGAATGTACTACCGCAATGACTATGAATTGGCACGACCGAGCGACTGGTGGCAGTTGCTAGTGTTCGCATCGAGATGCAATGATAACCATCACCGGCAAGCAGCGCGGTCGCCGCAGCCATCATCCGCCCGGCGCTGCTCTCAATTGGGTTCAACGTCTGCCATTGCTGAGCATCTCCGGGCAGGATAAACGATAACGCAAGACCACACTACGTCACGCTAGCCCAACCACGCCTCCCGCAACAGGCGCTCATCCGGCGATGACAGCATGCCAGCGTGAACGTTCGTTCGTTGCTTCCGCACCATTGCGTTGCGCCATGTCATCAATCGTTCGATGGAATGATGTTAGTATGAAGAGCAGGCAGGGGCGCGTCAAGAGGCGATACCTGAGAAATGCCACAGGCATACAGCAGCGCTATACGCCTGTGGTTTACGCTCACTTACGACTGAGATTTACGGTTGCGCCACTTGCAACGTACCCGACATCCCGGCGGTAAAGTGGCCTTCGATGCCGCAGAGAAATTGATATTGGCCGATCTGTTCAGGTGCGGTGAACGTAACCGTTGTCGTTTCACCGGGTTTCACTTCAATTTCCCAATAGATATTTTCTTCATCCTCATCACCAAAATTCTCGCCAACGTTTGTACCATATTTCATAATTACAAATTCATGCTCTATTGCACCTTTATTAGTAATGTTGAGAGTAATCTCTTTCCCCGGCGGAATAATGAAGGTGTTTGGTTCATACTTATAATCGGTCATAACAACATCGATCACCGTTGCCGGCGCTTGGCGACGGCCACAAGCGGTCAGCGAAATCATCGCGAGCACTAACGCGAGCAACACCAGCCAGCCTTTGTTCATTGTCCTCTCCTTGAGAAAACGATGCCAATCATTGGCGTCAATTGTGGAGGTTACGGTAATCGTCAATCCGACCTTTGAAACCCGTGATCAATTTAGCGAGGGCATAGATATTCCTCACCGCACAGTGATCCTGTCCCTCCTTGCTAGGTAGCGACTGGGGTGAATCGCATGCAAAATTCGATGAAAGAACATCATCCTTCATCGCTTAGGAATGGTTGCCCCTCATTCCCTACACAGCATATTTGGTTTTCCTCATCAGGAACCGATATAGTGAATATACATCAATCCATTCCGATTGTCAAGTGTTATCTTAATATACAAATATCTGAATATATCAAAACAATTTCATATCGTAACCACCGGCCAGCAACAGGGCGCGCGTCCGTCTGTCATTGCGAGGAAGCGGCGGCCCCCAGCCGCGCTGAGGAGCACTCGACCGCAGCGATCTCCCTCTTCAGGGGAATGGGTCGCTGTGCGGATATACCCCATCCTCGCGGGAGATTGCCTCGCTACAGGGCAGGGCTGCGCGCTGCCCTCG
This sequence comes from uncultured Chloroflexus sp., assembly GCF_938091255.1. Classification (NCBI taxonomy): domain Bacteria; kingdom Bacillati; phylum Chloroflexota; class Chloroflexia; order Chloroflexales; family Chloroflexaceae; genus Chloroflexus; species uncultured Chloroflexus sp. The sequence goes on along the minus strand of NZ_CALLJH010000014.1, from coordinate 55,747 downwards.
TAGCGAAGCATGACAGCGGGGGAGCGGGGGCACACAATGACAGAATTCAACGCGAAGAGCGCAACGCCACGGAGTTTATCCGGGGCGTCGCGCCCTGCCCCTCTTATCGGATCAGCGCAACGTCATACCTCATCACCAAGGAAGGGGTACAACATCCGACCGGTCAGATCGTTATGGCTACCGATGGCGTAGGGTGGCCGGTAATCTTCCAGCACGCGGATGTAGTTCGCCCGCTCGAAAGCTGCCGGTTCGGCGACCGCGCGCTGGCTCATACTACCGCGCAACTGCTCGATCGACTCGTATTCGTGTTCGGTCAGCCACAACTCTATATCGCGCAGCACGTTGCGCACAATATCAGGGGCGCGCCCGCGCAGCAACGCCGAGGCCATGGTGGCTACGCTCGCCCCCGCCATCAATCCTTTGAGGGCATCGATAGCGCTATGCACGCCGCTGCTAATAGCGAACTCGACCGGAATGCGCCCGTAGAGCAGCGCAATCCAGCGCAAGGGCAAGCGTAGATCGCCTGACGTGCTCAGTTGCAGATTGGGCCGCACCGAGAGCTGTTCAAGGTCAAGATCAGGCTGGTAAAAGCGGTTGAACAGCACCAGTGCATTCGCGCCGGCCTCCATCAAGCGCCACGCAAAATTGGGGAGGGCGGTGAAGTAGGGACCAATCTTCACCGCCAGCGGGATGCTGATCTCGGCGCGCACCGCGCGCACCAGCTCGATGTAGATGTTTTCGAGTTCGGAGCTGGTGATGTTGGTGTCAATCGGCAAAAAATAGATATTCAGTTCGAGAGCATCAGCCCCGGCCTCTTGGATGAGACGCGCGTAATGCACCCAGCCACCTACCGAAACGCCATTGAGGCTCCCGATCACCGGAATGCTCAGCGCCTTCTTCAAGGCCACGACCTGCTCGAGATAGCGTTCAGGACCAACACTGTACACACCGTGTTCGGGTAAGTAGCTGAGCGCCTCGGCGAAACTCTCGGCCCCATGGCTGAGCATCCGATCGAGTTCGAGACTGTTGTGAATGATCTGCTCTTCAAAGAGCGAATACATCACGATCGCGCCCAACCCGGCCTCTTCGAGCTGGCGAGCCAACTCGACATCACGGCTAACAGGTGATGCGGCAGCGACCAGCGGCGATCGGAGCCGCATCCCCAGATACGTGGTACTCAGATCGATCATCGCAGCCCCTCCTTCGTCTCGACAGCCAGCTCATTGGCCATCCATTGCAGATGCGCCCACTTCAGCGCCACTTGCCGGCGCAAGCTATTGAGCAATTGCTCGTAGCGGGCCGGGTTGGCTTGTTGCAGCATCTGGAAGCGACCCTCGCCGCGCACATAGATTTCGGGATCGATGCTAGGGGCCTTCGAGTCGATGGTCAGCGGCGAACCTTCATGAATTGCCGGGTTGTAGCGGTAGAGCGGCCAAATGCCCGATTCAACCGCCAACCGCTGCTGTTCAAGCCCGCGGCGCAGGTCGTAGCCATGGGCAATGCAGTGGCTGTAGGCAATGATCAGCGAAACGCCGGGATAGGCTTCGGCCTCTTGGAAGGCGCGCAAGGTTTGCACATCGTCAGCGCCAAACGCAACCCGCGCTACGTAGACATCGCCATAAGTCATTGCAATCTGGGCCAAATCTTTCTTGACCCCGCCTTTACCGCTGGCGGCAAACTTAGCCACTGCGCCAGTTGGCGTTGATTTGCTGGCCTGCCCGCCGGTATTGGAATAGACCTCGGTATCGAGCACGAGAATATTGACATCGCGGCCAGAAGCAAATACGTGGTCGAGACCGCCGAAACCGATGTCGTAGGCCCAGCCGTCGCCACCAACGATCCAGATGCTGCGTTTGATGAGGACATCGGCCAGCGCCAACAGGTCGCGCATCTGAGCCGCTTCGGGCAGGTTATCGGCCAGCAGCTCACGCAGGCGCTGTTTGAGGATCGCCACCCGCTCGCGCTGCTCGCGGATACCGGCTTCGGTATGCTGATCGGCGCGGAGCAGGTCTTCAACAAACTCGGCGCCAAGAGTGGGGCGCAGCCGGTTGAGCAGCATACGGGCATGTTCAAGCTGCTGGTCAATGCTGAGCCGCATACCAAGACCAAACTCAGCGTTATCCTCAAACAGCGAGTTACACCACGCCGGCCCACGTCCATCGGCATTGACCGTCCACGGTGTAGTCGGCAAATTGCCACCGTAGATCGACGAACAACCGGTGGCGTTCGCGATAATCGCCCGGTCGCCAAAGAGCTGGCTGAGCAACTTGAGGTAGGGTGTCTCGCCGCAGCCGGCGCACGCGCCGGAGAATTCCATCAACGGCACGAACAACTGGGTGTGCTTGACGCTGCCCGCCGGAATGAGGGTGCGATCGACATCAGGCAGGCTGAGGAAGAAATCCCAATAAGCGGCTTCGCGGGCGCGAATGGGCGGTTGCGGCTGCATATTGATCGCCTTGCGCCCCACCGCGCGTTTATCTTTGACCGGGCACGCCTCGACACAGAGACCACAGCCGGTGCAATCTTCAGGCGCGACTTGCAACGTATAGCGCTGACCGGGAAACTCTTTGAAGCGAGCTGGTGCGCTCTGGAAACCTTCGGGAGCGCCAGCCAGCGCCTCTTCGGGATACACTTTCGCTCGAATGGTCGCGTGCGGACAAACGAAGACGCACTTGTTGCACTGGATGCAGATATTCGGATCCCAGACCGGTATCTCAAGCGCAATATTGCGCTTCTCCCACTTGGTCGTACCGGTGGGGAAGGAGCCATCGATCGGGATGGCGCTCACCGGCAGCTCATCGCCGCGACCGGCGATCATCATGCCAAGCACGTCACGCACAAACTCCGGCGCATTGGACGAAACTGGCGGGCGCATCGGCAAGCCGTTGTCTTCGCTTGGTGGCGGGATTGGCACCTCGTAGAGCCGGTCGAGGGTGCGATCAACGGCGGCCCAGTTTTGCTTGACGACCGCCTCGCCGCGACGGCCATACGTCTTCTTGATCGACTGCTTGATGGCCGCAATCGCGTCTTCGCGCGGCAGCACACCGCTGATCGCGAAGAAGCAGGTCTGCATCACTGTATTAATGCGCCCACGCATGCCGACTTCATTCGCTACTGCGGTCGCGTCGATCACATAGAAGCGCAGATTGAGTTCGCGGATCTTGCGTTGCACGACGGTCGGCAACTGATGCCAGACCTGATCAGGGCCGTAGGGGCTATTGAGCAAAAAGACGCCATTGGGTGCAGCGTATTGCAACACATCAAACCGCTCGAGGAAACTGAAATGATGGCAAGCGACGAACTGAGCTTGACCCTTGCCGATCAGGTATGGCGTCGCCAGCGGCGAGGGACCAAAACGTAGGTGCGAGATCGTCACCGATCCTGACTTCTTCGAGTCGTAGACGAAGTAGCCTTGGGCATAGCGTTCGGCCTCGCCTTCGCTGCTATCGCCGATAATTTTGATGCTATTCTTATTCGCACCGACAGTGCCATCAGCGCCGAGTCCCCAGAAGACACAACGCACCGTACCGGGAGGATCGATGCAGAGGTCGGGATCGTAGCTGAGACTGCTATGGGTCACATCGTCGTTGATACCAACGGTAAACCGCTCTTTGGGCTGCTCTTTGGCCAGCTCGGCGAAGACGGCGGCTGCCATCCCCGGCGTAAACTCCTTCGACGACAACCCGTAACGTCCACCGATTATCGTGATCGGCTGCCCACGCAGCGCATACACCACATCAAGCAAGAGCGGCTCGCCGGAAGCGCCGGGTTCTTTGGTACGGTCGAGCACGGCAATCGCCTTCACAGTCGGCGGCAACACGGCGCGGAAGGCCTCAGCAGCAAAGGGCCGGAAGAGACGCACCTGCACCACACCCACCTTCTCGCCCTGCTGGTTGAGATAGAAGGCGGTCTCGCGAGCAGTTTCACCGCCCGAACCCATCACCACGATCACCCGCTCGGCATCGGGGGCGCCGAAGTAGTCAAACAGGTGATAACGGCGACCGGTGATTTCGGCGAAGCGATCCATCTGGGTTTGCACCACGCTGGGGAAGGCATTGATAATGGGCTGGATGCGCTCGCGGGCCTGAAACGCGACATCGGGATTCTGAGCTGAACCACGCAAGACCGGATGTTCGGGCGAGAGGGCATGGGCGCGTTGCTCATGCACCCACTCATCTTTGATCATCGCCCGGATTTCCGCTTCTTCGAGCAACGTAATCGAGTTCACCTCGTGCGACGTGCGGAAGCCGTCGAAGAAGTGAATCACTGGCAACTTGCCGGCCAACGAGCTCGCATGCGCGATCAGGGCCAAATCCTGCGCCTCCTGCACCGACGCCGAGGCCAGCATGCCAACGCCGGTCATCCGGGCTGCCATCACATCCGATTGATCGCCAAAAATCGACAGCGCCTGCGTGGCAATAGCGCGAGCGGCGACATGAAACACGCCGGGAGTCAACTCGGCGGCCATCTTAAACAGGTTGGGGATCATCAAGAGCAGCCCCTGCGAGGCGGTGAAGGTTGTGATCAGTGCACCCGTCTGCATCGCGCCGTGCAACGCGCCGGCAGCGCCGCCTTCTGACTGCATCTCATATACGGTTGGCACGACTCCCCACAGATTGGTCTTGCCGGCGGCGGCCATTGCATCGGCCTGCTCGCCCATTGGAGTCGAAGGGGTAATCGGATAGATCGCTATCACTTCACTCAGTTGATAGGCAACGTTAGCAACCGCTTCATTGCCATCAAGCGTTACACGCCGTGATCCCATTGCTGCCTCCTTGGCTGTATGCAGGAAAAACACTGCCTGCTCCATTCAGTATAGAAGCAGAGCGGCAACGCTTCAGATGAAACTCAGGCAACCTTCAGTGATAATTGCTTCATTCTGAGACCATTCCGACCGGAAAAGATTCATCGAATTTTTAACTTTAGGGCACCGTTTCTGTCGTTCAGAACGATACGACGTTCTATAATAGGTGCGATTTCGCGCACTACACAAATGGAGTAGCGCATGCAGCGCACAACCCTGATCCTCGAGCGCACCGCCGCTCTGCGGGAGACATTCGGCGTTGAAGCGAGTTGGTGGTCAAGCGCGTTTCTGGCCGATACACAGGCATTAGTGATGCGCATCACCGGCGCTGTCGCCATTGTCACATCAACCATCCACATCACCGCCGAGACCATCGATGGGCCATTCATCGTCATCAGCGGCGACACACCGCACATCCCAGAAACGCGGATCCGCGATACGTTTACCTTGCTCGAGCGCGGATATGATGTGGTGGTCGGGCCATGCGATCGGGGCAGTTGGTACATCTTGGGCCTGCGCCAAGCGAGCCTAGCGACCCACATCCCGCTCAGCGAAGGCGGGTTGCTACCGTGGATTGAACAGATACACCAACGCGGCGTGCGCATCATACAATTGCCGCTCTGGTTCCGGATCGTCCACCCAACTGATCTGGCGACGCTCGCGATCGCGTTACGCACGATGCCGGCTTGGTATGCGCCAGCCACCCGCCATCTGCTCGGCGATAACGAGGGTTCGTTGGCGCGGGAGTGGGGGGCATAGGGGGGTGACAACAGCCATAACTTATGGTATACTCTTTATCGGCGTGCATCAGATGCACGCCAACCTTTTACGTTAGAAGCCTTAGCACTCTCGCCTCACGAGTGCTAACCATCGACCAGCGAGGCAGGACACAGCGATGAGCGGACCTCTGACCGAACGCCGGCAGACGATTCTCAAGCTGGTCATCCAAGAGTTTGTTGACACGGCCACGCCGGTCGCATCCGAGACGTTAGTGCGCAAATATCGTCTGCCCGTCTCGCCAGCGACGGTGCGCAACGATATGGCTGCGCTCGAAGAGTTGGGCTTTCTCACCCACCCGCACACGTCGGGCGGGCGGATCCCGACCGATGCCGGCTATCGCTTTTTCGTCGAAAATCTCATGGAGCGCACGTCGCTGTCGCCCGCCGAGCAGCGTATGATTCGCCACCAATTTTACCAAGTGCGCGGCGAGCTGGATCAGTGGGTACAACTGGCCTGCGCAGTGTTGGCGCGCACCGCGCACAACGCCTCGGTGGCAACCGCGCCGCGCGCCGAGCAGCTCCGCTTCAAGAGCCTTGAGCTGATCGCGATCCACGAGACGATGGTGTTGGCGGTGATGGTCTTCCACAGCGGAATCGTCAAGCAGCAGACGCTGCCGATCGAGCCGGGCCGCACGCCAGAGGATCTGCGCCGCGCCGCCGGCATCGTGAGCGATCTATTGGCTGACACGACCCTGAGCCGGGCCGAAGAGCTCGCGGCGACAGCAACCCTTAACGGCGTCCCGCTCAGCGATTTCGAGCGCGGGCTGGTCGATCTGGTAGTGCGGGCCATGCAGGCGTTTGAAGAGCAAGCGCAAGAGCAAATCTATTCTGATGGCTTGCTCGAAATGCTCAGCCAACCGGAATTTTTGCCGGCAAGCGGGCGCGATGACGCTGAACGCGCGATTGAACGGATGCGCCGCACTCTAGAAATCTTGAAGAGTGGGCGCGGTCTAAGCCCGCTAATCCCGCAGGCGCTCGCTTCGGGCGGCGTACAGGTGATTATCGGCGGCGAGCATGGCGAAGATGCGATGCGCGACTATAGCGTGATCCTTGCTCGCTATGGCGTCGAGGGTGCGATTGCCGGTGTGCTTGGCGTGATTGGCCCTACCCGGATGGCCTATCCGCGCTCGATCTCGACTGTACGCTATATCGCGTCACTGATGAGCAATTTGTTGGCCGAACTCTATAACGTCAATGCGCGCCCCTCTGAGGTCGAGACCGATCCTCAAGATGATCAGCACGCATAATATCATAATATATTGTCTATGAACGAGGAAGCTATGTCGAACCCGGAAGAAGTCAAACCCGACACAACCACCACGACCGGCGATGACGCCGCTGCGACGACGCCAGATACGGCTACCGTCGAGACGCCGGACGATCCGGCAGCGGTGATTGCCGATCTGCAAAACCGATTGGCACAGGCTGAGGCGCAGGCGGCTGAATATAAGGATCAGTGGATGCGGGCGGTGGCCGATTATCGCAATTTCAAGCGCCGCACCGACACCGAACGCGCCGAACTGATCCGCAACGCCGGCGCGGCGCTGATTCTTAAACTGCTGCCGGTGCTCGATGATTTCGAGCGCGCCATTGCCAACATTCCACCTGAGATCGCCAGCACGCCGTGGTGGCAGGGGACGCAACTGATTGCCCAGAAGTTGCGTACTATCCTCGAAAGCGAAGGCGTGAAGCCGATCGAGGCGTTGGGGCAAGATTTTGACCCCAATCTGCACGAGGCTGTCATTTACGAAGAGGCGGAAGGGCAAGAGGGCAAGGTGATCGCCGAATTGCAGCGCGGCTACCTGCTGCACGATCGCGTGATCCGGCCTAGTATGGTCAAGGTCGGACGCGGATGATAGCGGTATAAGGCGGTACCTCCATACGGGCGGGGTTGAACCCCGCCCGTACACCCATCCGTACCAGCGGGGTTAAAACTCGCCGCTCCCTATGCCATAACGAGAATCACGATAACGGCCTGTGTCATCGCATATTGTAAAGGTTCTTTCATGCCGAAGGTTATTGGGATTGATTTAGGCACAACCAACTCAGTGGTGGCAGTCGTCGAAGGCGGCGATGTGGTGGTTATCCCCAACGCCGAAGGCGCGCGCCTCACCCCCTCGGTGGTGGCGATCACGAAGTCGGGCGAACGGGTGGTCGGCCAAGTTGCTCGCCGGCAAGCCGTCACCAACCCCGAAAACACGGTCTTCTCGGTCAAGCGCTTTATCGGGCGCAAATTCACCGAGCCGTCAGTGCAGCGCGATAAAGATCTGGTACCGTACCAGCTCACCGCAGCGCCGAATGGTGATGTGCGGGTACTGATGGCAGGCCGCGAGTATGCCCCGCCGGAGATTTCGGCGATGGTGCTGCAAAAGCTCAAGGCTGATGCTGAAGCCTATCTGGGCGAGCCGGTCACGCAGGCAGTGATTACGGTGCCGGCCTATTTTAACGATAGCCAACGGCAGGCCACCAAAGATGCCGGCAAGATCGCCGGCCTTGAAGTGTTGCGCATCGTCAATGAGCCGACTGCCAGCGCGCTGGCCTACGGCCTTGACAAGAAGGGCAAAGATGAATTGGTGGTCGTCTATGATATGGGTGGCGGCACCTTTGATGTCAGCATTCTTGAGCTGAGCGAAGGGGTGGTCGAGGTTAAAGCGACCAGCGGCGACACCCATCTCGGCGGTGATGATTTCGATCAGCGAATTATCGATTGGCTGGCTGAGGAATTCAAGAAAGAATATGGCATTGATCTGCGTGATGATCGGGTAGCCCTGCAACGCTTGAAAGAAGCGGCTGAGAAGGCAAAGATGGAGCTCAGCTCGCTGATGCAGACTGAGATTAGTTTGCCCTTCATCACTGCCGATTCCAGCGGCCCCAAGCATCTCAGTGCAACGCTGACCCGCGCTAAGCTCGAACAGCTCTGCGCCGATTTGATCGAGCGCAGTATGGGGCCGGTGCGGCAAGCCCTGCGCGATGCCGGTCTCCAACCGAGCCAGATCGATGAGATTATTCTGGTTGGCGGCCAAACTCGGATGCCGGCCATTCAGGCGGCGGTACGCAACTTCTTTGGCAAAGAACCGAACCGCAGCGTCAACCCCGACGAGGTGGTCGCAATTGGGGCGGCCATCCAAGCCGGCGTGCTTGGCGGCGAGGTGAAGGATGTGTTGCTGCTCGATGTGACGCCGTTGACGCTCGGCATCGAGACGCTCGGCGGCGTGATGACGCCGATTATCGAGCGCAATACCACCATTCCCACCCGCAAGAGCCAAGTCTTTTCGACCGCTAGCGATAATCAGAGCAGCGTCGAGATTCACGTCTTGCAGGGTGAGCGGGCCGAAGCGCGCTACAACAAGAGCCTTGGCCGCTTCGAGCTAGCGGGCATTCCACCGGCGCCGCGCGGTGTGCCGCAAATTGAGGTAACGTTCGATATTGACGCTAATGGCATCGTGAGCGTGAGCGCGCGCGATAAGGCCACCGGCAAAGAACAGCGCATCACGATTACCGCTTCGTCGGGCCTCTCGCAAGACGAGATCGCGCAGATGGTGCGCGACGCCGAGCTGCACGCCGAGGAAGATCGCCAGCGGCGCGCGTTGATCGCAGCCCGCAATCAGGCCGACAGCGTGTTGTACGCTGCCGAAAAAGCGCTGCGTGAAGCTGGCGAAAATCTTGACCCGACGCTCCGCAGCAATGTGGAAGAGAAGGCGACGGCCCTGCGCAGCGTGCTCGCTGACGACGACGAGCAGGTGATTCGCAATCGGATTGCTGAATTGGCGGTTGCATTGCAACATGTGACAGCCGCCGCACCCAATGGCGCTGCCGGCGTCGTTGATGGCGAAAAGGTCGAAGAGTAGGTCCGATGGCGGGCCGGTACGCATCGGGATACCGGCCGGCAGCGTGCGTAACGAGGAAACCGTATGACAGCGGGAGCCAAACGTGACTATTACGAGGTGCTCGGGGTGAGTCGCAGTGCGACGCCCGACGAGATCAAGAAGGCATTTCGCCGGCTAGCCCGCCAGTACCACCCCGATGTCAATAAATCGCCTGAGGCTGAGGCGAAATTTAAAGAGATTAACGAAGCCTACGAGGTGCTGTCTGACGAGCAGAAGCGGGCGATGTACGACCGCTTCGGCCACAACCCGCCCGGTTTCGGCGGCATAGGTGGCGATCCATTTGGTGGCGTTGATCCATTCAGCTCGATCTTCGACGCCTTTTTCGGAGGGGCTAGTGCGGGACGCAGCACCCGCGGGCCATTGCGCGGCGCCGATCTGCGCTACACGCTGCGCCTGACCTTTGAAGAAGCGGTGTTCGGTGCCGAAAAGGAGATCGAGTTTCGCCGATTGGAAACCTGCGCCGCGTGCCATGGTTCCGGCGCCGAACCGGGCACCGAGCCGGCGCGCTGCCCGCGCTGCGGCGGCACCGGCGAGATCCGCCAGCGTGCGCCGATTTTCAATATGGTGACGGTGACGACATGCGACACCTGTGGCGGCACTGGCTACGTCATTCCCATCCCCTGCCGTGAATGCCGCGGCGAGGGGCGCGTGCGCAAGAATCGCAAGATTACGGTGCGGGTCCCTGCCGGCGTCGATGGCTCGCAACAGATCCGGATCAGCGGCGAGGGTGAAGCCGGGCCGCGCGGCGGGCCGCCCGGCAATCTCTACGTGGCGCTCGATATTCAACCGCATCCGATCTTCGAACGCGATGGCAATGATATTATCTTGCCGTTGACGATCAACGTCGCCCAAGCGGCACTGGGCAGCGAAGTTAGTGTTCCCACCCTCGAAGGCATCGAGAAGTTGCGCCTGCCGCCCGGCACCCAGCACGGCCAGACCTTCCGCATACGCGGTAAGGGGGTGCCTTTCCTGCGCCAACAGGGTCGCGGCGATCTGATCGTGGTCATCCGAATCGAAGTACCAACCAAACTTACCGATCAGCAGCGCCGACTGTTCCAAGAACTGGCGCAAACTTTTGCGCACGATGGCGACCAAGGTGATAAGGGGTTGTTCGGCCATATCAAAGACGCGCTAGGGTTGTAGCCGGATGGAAACAACCCACGCCCTGTTGCGGCCATATGTAACAGCGAGTGAGTAGATTATGACGACCGAGTTGCTCTATGGGCGCAACGCGGTGCGCGAGGCTCTCCGCGCTCGCCGCCGCGCGTTGCGCCGTTTAGTTATCTCGCGCAGCGTGCAAGAGAGCGGCATTATCGCTGATATTATCCGGCTGGCCGAACAGGCCAGCGTGCCGGTAGAGCGGATCGAACGGCAGGCGCTCGACCGCCAGTTGCGTGACGCCAACCATCAGGGGGTGATGCTCGAAACCGGCCCCTATCCATATGTCGAGATCGACGAATGCCTGCAAGCAGCGGCTGACCGGCGTGAGCCTGCGCTCCTCTTGTTACTTGATCATCTGCAAGACCCGCAAAACATCGGCACCCTGTTGCGTACCGCCGAAGCAGTCGGCTGCCATGGCGTTGTCATTCCGGGCCGGCGCGCCGCCGAAATTACGCCGGCAGTGGTCAATGCTAGCAGTGGCGCAGTCGAGCATCTGCGAGTGGCGATGGTGACTAATTTGGCCCAAACGATCGAAGATTTGCAACGCACCGGTATTTGGGTGGTTGGGCTTGAGCAAGATGAAGCGGCCCAAGATATCGACACAGTCGATCTTGATCTGCCGCTAGCCCTCGTGATCGGTGCTGAAGGAACGGGCATAGCCCGCTTGGTGCGTGAACGGTGCGATTTTCTCGTGCGGTTGCCGATCGTTGGGCAAGTGGGATCGCTCAACGCTGCCGTGGCTGGCAGCATTGCTATTTACCACGCATGGCGGCAGCGCTTCCGTTCGGTGGCGGAATAACCTTGCCAATGATGGCAGGAGCCGGTTGACGTGGACTTGATTTCTACTTGAAGCCTCGCCGAGCCTGCGCTAGAATACAGTGCGGCAGAGCAAGGAGGAACTATGCGTTGGGTAACACTGGTAGCGTTGTTGGCAGCTCTTGGCTATATCGTCTTCTTGCAGCGAAAGTTGGCCGTCGCCGAGCGGCGCGGTGATATGTACCGTGATATTGCTAGCCGGCTGGAATTGCGTGTGGCCGAACTGACGGCACGCTAAGCAGGCGTAGGCAATGTACGCCGTCGCGACTCCTCCAATTGGCGTGCCTGCCGATAATGTAGTGATTCGACCGGCCCGCCTGAGTGATATTGAAGCAATCGTCGCCCTCCACCGCGAAGCTTTTGCTGACACGTTCGGCGCAGCGTTTGGCCCACGCGATCGGGAACGTGGCGCGCAAGCGTTGGCAACCGGCTGGCGGCGGCAAGGGCCAGCGGCGTTGCGCGGCATGCTGGTAGCAGAGTACGCTAGCCAACTCATCGGCACGACCAGCTTGCGCACCCGTGATATGATCGGCGATGGCGGGGGGGTTGCCGAGGCGGCTTTTTTTGAGATATTAGGCGTCTGGGGGGCGTTGCGTTCCCTCTTTGCCCTTTCGCTGCTCGATCATCAGATCGAACGTGGTGAAGGGTTTATCGCCGATGTCGCCGTTGCCCCAGAATGGCGGCGACGCGGCATTGCACGCGCACTGCTGCAACGTGCCGAAAACGATGCTCGCGCCCTCGCCCTCGCCTATCTAGGGTTGTACGTGCGCGAGAGCAATCACGGCGCCCGCGCGCTCTATGAGCGGCTTGGCTTTCGGCCACTGTATATCCGCCGCTCCCTGTTCGCCCGGTTGTTCTTCGGTCAGGACGGTTGGATCTATATGCGAAAGGATCTGGCCTGATCGAGAGGAGATACAGCTTGAAGATCAATGAAGAGGGGAAGACAATGACGTCTCACCAGATCAACCCGTTTTACGTCGCGCAACAGCAGTTCGATCAGGCTGCCGATATGTTGCACCTGCCCGATGATGTGCGGGCGATTTTGCGCGTGCCCCAACGCGAATTGACGGTCAATTTTCCAGTCCAGATGGACGACGGCTCGACCCGCGTCTTTACCGGTTATCGGGTGCAGCACAATCTCAGCCGGGGGCCGGTAAAAGGCGGCATCCGTTATCATCCTAGCGTTGACATTGATGAAGTGCGCGCGCTGGCGATGTGGATGACATGGAAGTGTGCGCTGGTCAATATTCCCTACGGCGGCGCGAAGGGTGGTGTGATCGTCGATCCCAAGCAGCTCTCGCCGGGTGAGCTTGAACGGCTGACGAGGCGCTTCGCCACCGAAATTAGCATCCTGCTTGGCCCCGAAAAGGATATTCCGGCGCCCGATGTCGGCACAAATGCCCAGACCATGGCGTGGATTATGGATACGATCTCGATGCACCGCGGCTATACGGTGCCGGCGGTGATCACCGGTAAACCGGTGAATGTCGGTGGATCGCTGGGCCGCGTCGAGGCGACCGGACGCGGGGTGATGCTGATGGTGCGCGAGATGGTGCGCAAGCTCAATTGGCCGCTGGCGGGGTTGCGCGTCGTCGTGCAAGGGTTCGGCAATGTCGGCAGCACGGCGGCGTATCTGCTCCATCAGCTCGGTTGCACGATCATTGGTGTGGCTGATGCGTCAGGCGGCTATTACTGCGCACATGGGCTTGATATTCCGGCTATGCGTGCCTACGTTGACCGCCATCCGTTCCACTTGCTGGAAGGCTACAATGCACCCGGTGTTGAACGGATCAGCGGCAGTGAGTTGTTGGAACTTCAATGTGATGTCTTGATCCCGGCAGCGTTGGAAAATCAGCTCACTGGCGCGAACGCAGAACACATCCGCGCCAAGCTGATTGTCGAAGGCGCCAACGGGCCAACCACACCGGAAGCGGATGCGATTCTGGGTGAACGCGGCATTATCATCGTGCCTGATATTCTGGCCAACGCCGGCGGTGTGATCGTCTCGTACTTTGAATGGGTGCAGGGCCTGCAAGAGTTTTTCTGGGACGAACAAGACATCAACGAGAAGCTGGAACGAATTATCGTCGGCGCCTTCCAGCAGGTGACAACTATGGCCGAACAGCGCCGGATCCCGCTGCGCCTTGCAGCCTATCTGCTTGCTGTGCAGCGAGTGGCCGATGCGAATATGACCCGTGGGGTGTATCCGTGATGAATGCTAAGCCGCTACAATGTTAAGCAAAGACCGGCTGGCGCGTAAGGTTGTTGCCAACGCCGCTGAACATCGTGGCGGTTTGTGCTGATTGCGCAGGAGACCGTATGCAGATTGTGGTCGTTGAGGATAATCCACTGATGCAACAATTGTTTGCGATCTTCCTGCGCGGGCAGGGCTTTGAGGTAACGGTCGCCGCCACCGGTGCGGCCGCATTGGCCGCGCCGGTCTCATCACCAGCCCTTTTTCTCATCGATCTGCGCTTGCCCGATTGTGATGGGGTTGATCTCTTGCACCAATTGCGCACCCACCCTGAGCTGCGCCACTGTCCGGCCATTGCGCTTAGCGGCCTTGGCGAAAGCGATCGGCGCACGGCGCTCGCTGCCGGTTTCGATCGCTTTCTCACCAAACCGACCGATCTCGATGAATTGATCCTGACGATTACCGAGTTGTTGGGCGGCGCGCCAGATCGTTAGGCTGCGCCGCAGTAGGAGTGATGATGAAGCGGTTAGTGTTGTGGGATGTTGATGGCACCTTGCTCTCGACCGACGGGATCGCCGCTAACGCGATGCGCACCGCGCTGCGGCAGTTGGTTGGGCCAGAGGTTCGGATCGAGCGCACCTCGTATGCTGGCAAGACCGATTGGCAAATTGTGCGCGATAGTCTGCCTTCGTTGGATGAAGCAACTATTCAAGCCCGGTTGCGCGAGTTTATCGCTCTGTACGTCGCCGAACTCACCGCGCAACGCGAGGCGCTGATCGCGCGTTCGACCGTCTTTGCCGGCGTGATGGCCGCATTAAGCGCGCTGACCGACTATGCGTACCAAGCCCCGCTCACCGGCAATGTCGCCGCCGCGGCCCGGATCAAACTCGAATGCACCGGTCTGTTACCGTGGCTCGATGTCGAAGCCGGCGCGTATGGCGATGACCACTTCGACCGGCTGGCCTTACCGCCCATTGCAGCCCGCCGCGCCGAATCCCGTTATCGACGCGCTTTTACCCCCGCTGAAGTGGTGATTATCGGCGATACGCCGCGCGACATCGCCTGCGGCAAAGCTTTCGGCGCGCGCACGGTCGCTGTTGCCACCGGCCCCTTCTCGTTGGCCGAATTGGCCGATCACCGTCCTGATTCGCTCTTGCCCGATCTGAGCAATACTGATGCTGTGCTGGCGGCAGTGTTGGGCTAAGTGTACAGAGTTTGCGGCCAAAAACGAAGGGAGGGCGTTAATAGCAAACGTGCCCTCCCCTTCGCTGCGGACCGGCAATCACACCTTACAATGCGCGCGGCCCGCCATGGAGTTCCTCAACCAAATGCGCGCGCGCCTCAACCGTGGCCATCTGCGCCGAAGCGTAAATTGAAGCGGCGCGCATAATCTCCTTCGCCTGCTCTGCTGGCATGGCACGCACTTGCTCGAGCGTAAGCCCTTGGCTGCGCAGATACTCCAGAATGTAGGCTTGCTCGAGGTGTTCATAGCTTTCACGAGCACCAGTATCAGTCAATTCAGGATCTGTAGGGGGCGTCGTTGCCATAGCGCACCTCCTCGGTGTGGGTTGACGCTTTTACTATAACATACCGGTGCGCTTCGTTTAGAAAAAAGTTCACAACTATCTGTAAAGTAAGGGTGAGTTGGTAACGGCAGGTTTGCAACCCACCGCTACTGGCGACCTACCTATGACGCCGTGGCGGTTGCAGTCGCCTTGGCGCGGGCATGCTCTTGCTCGGCAAGGTACCACGTCGCTTCCATTGCAGCGCGGCAACCATCACCGGCAGCGGTGATTGCCTGCCGGTAAACGTGATCGGCCACGTCGCCGGCGGCAAAAATGCCGGGGATATTGGTGCGGGTACGCCCGTCGGTCACAATATACCCGCCCTCATCGAGATCAAGGATACCGCGGAACAGCTCGGTGTTCGGCACGTGGCCGATGTACGGGAAGACACCATCAACCGGCAGCTCGCTGATCTCGCCGGTTTGCAGGTTGCGCAGCGTCACCGACTCGACCTTGTCGTTGCCGTTGATCGCCACGACCACCGAATTCCAAATGAAGCGCACCTTGGGGTTGCTGAAAGCGCGCTCTTGCAAGATCGGATCGGCGCGCAAGCTGTCGCGACGATGCACGATGAATAACTCATCAACGTAGCGGGTGAGGAACAGACCCTCATCGAGCGCACTGTTGCCGCCGCCAACAACTACCACCTTCTTGCCGCGGAAGAAGAAGCCGTCACAAGTGGCGCAATAGCTGACGCCACGATTAGCCAGCTCTTCCTCGCCGGGCACACCCAGCTTGCGCGGCGACGCGCCGGTACTGACGATGATCGTATCGGACGTGATGGTCTGGCCGCTGTCGGTATGAATCACGAAGGGACGTTGATCAACCTCAACCTTCGTTACCATCGTTTCCAGATACTGAGCGCCGAAACGGGCAGCTTGCTTCTCCATCGCCTCGGCTAGCTCAAAGCCGCCAATGCCTTCGGGAAAGCCGGGGTAGTTCTCTACTTCGCTCGTGGTCGCAATCAGACCACCGGGTTGCATCCCGCGAATCACCAGCGGCTCGAGGTTGGCGCGCGCTGCGTAGAGGGCAGCCGTCAGACCGGCTGGACCCGAACCGATGATAACAACTTTGTGATGCATAATGAATAATCTCCTCGCCTTTGCGTAATGACACACAGATCAAACTAGCGGCGCGACCAGCAGCGCGTCGCTCACAACAGGGAGTATACCATGCTGTGGTATCGTTTGTCTGTAATCTAGATTACCCCCCGGGGGTATGGGGGTAGTAGAATAGGATACAGATGAACCCGCGCTCACGGATTAGCACGGCTGCCCAATCCATGTTCATCCATTCCTAATCCCACCGATCACGGCCTCACACGGGCACCATAGATGGTCACGGTTGCCTACTCCGTGTCACTTTCACCTTTATCCATCACCTTCACCCTTCCGCGGCACCCAATGCACCTGCACGCCGGGCACCGCCGACGGCGGCGCGGTGCCGCAATAGATCCAGACTACCCGGAAACCCAATTCCCGCAAGCGCAAGAGCGTCGCGCGGATCGGCTCAGCGGCCACAGCGCCGATCAACCCAATCGTCGCGCCGGGATGAAGTTCGGGTGTAATCAAGCGCAACAAACGCGCGCCGGGCAACACCGAGTAGGCCGTCAACCGGGCCAGCGTTTCCATGATTTGGCTCAGTTGGTTAGGGCTGCGCCCGGGTGGCAGTCGGACGAGATGTTCATCGGCGGGGGGCGCACCGTTGGCGTAGAGACCAACCGCATGACCGGCGGCAAGGCTGCTACGGGCCAGCGTTGCCGTCACACTAATCAGATGCTCCACCAGTTCGGGATCGATGCCTTGAAAATAGAACTCGAAGGTGTCGAGATCAAGCACGAGGGCCAGCGTATGCGATGTTGTCGGCTCGTAGACACGGGTCTGCAACGTGCCGGTTCGCGCCGTCGCCACCCAATGCACATCTTTGAGCGGATCAGAGGGCGCGTAGTCGCGCACGCCAACCACTCGCAGCGGGTCGCGCAACAACGCCGGCGCACGCATCAATCCCAGCGGGTCACGGGCCGGTAGGCCAAGTTCGGCCAGCGTCAGCAGGCGCGGATAGACGAGGAGGGTCGCATCGGCAGGAAAGGTCGCGTCGCTGCGATAAAGCCCAAATGGATCACCACTCTGGGCTTGGGCCGGCCCCAAGTGAAACGCGCCACGCCGCTCGCACCGCAGCCGGTAGCGCCAGATCACCCGTTCGTACCAGCGTAATCCGGTACTGCGACGAAGCAGGCTGGTCTGGCGGCTGCCGCTGAAGATGACCGGAGCATCAAGTGCGCGCAAACCGTTGGGAATAGCGTCGAAGATTTGGATCTGGGCTAGCGGTAACGGTTTACGGTTCGTGATCGTAATGGTCAGTGTCACCTCATCGCCGGGAAAGGCGCGGGTCTGGCTCAGCTCACGGCGATATTCGACCCGGCGCAATGCCCACCGCTGCCAAAGGCGGGCCGCGCCAAGACTGGTTAACAAGGTGACGGCCAGCAACGCCAAGGCTGCTTGGCGCGCGAGCAAGGCAAGGATCAGAATGGCGAAGAGAGCAGGGATCATGGTGCAACAACGTTCTTGCGCGGTTACGCAGCGAGAAAACAGGACACGGGGCGACGGATGAGCCCAGATCAGGCCAAAGGAGGCAGACCAGTGTCCTATCTTCACTCCCAAACCTTGCGCATCCGTTTTATCCGTGTGTATCCGTGTCCCATTCCAAAACTGGGATCATCCATCACTCTCCCGGCAGACGGCGCCGGCTGAGCGGCAAGGTAAAGAAGAAGCGCGAACCGCGCCCGACTTGGCTTTCGACCCAGATCCGGCCACCGTGGGCCTCGACAATAGCGCGGGTAATAAAGAGACCCAACCCGCTGCCCGGCTGATCGCGGCGCAGACGGGTATCAACACGGTAAAACCGCTCGAAGATCAACTCCTGCTCTTCGGGGGGAATCCCGATCCCCTGATCAGCGACATAGACAATCGCCATCTCGCCCTCAGCGCGAGCACCGATCCGGATCGTGCCGCCGTTGGGGCTATATTTGACCGCATTCTCGATCAAATTGGTGAACACTTGCCGCAGTCGCTCGTAATCGGCATACACCGGCGGCAGATCGTCCGACACCCGGATCTCAAACTCAATCCGTCCGTCGACCTGCGCGGCAAAGCGGCGCACTACCTCTTCGACCAGCAGGCGCAACGACACATCACTCCGTTCGAGGCGCAACCCACCGGCGGCAATCCGCGACACATCGAGCAAATCTTGAATTTGGCGGGCGAGCCGGTCAGCTTCTTCGCCAATCACTTGCAACGCCTCGCGGTACTGTTCAATCGTAAACTGGCCATCGGGGCGCAGCATCGTTTCTGCAAAGCCCTTGATAATACTCACCGGCGTGCGCAACTCGTGCGAAATCACCGATATAAAGGTATTCTGGCGCTCTTCCTCAACCTTCTGGGCCGTAATATCGCGCACATTCGCGATCGCGCTAAGCAAATGGCCATGGGCGCCGCGCTGCGGGGCATAGCGGTTTTGAATAAACAGTTCGCGCCCATCGCGCGTAGTGATCCGGCCCTCGACCACAGGGTTCGTAAGTTCGGGATAGCGTTGCAACGGGCACTCATTGAGACAAATATTCACCCCTTGCGCATTGCGAATAGCGAGCACCTCGGCGCAGGGGCGACCAATCGCCTCTTCGCGTGACCAACCAGTCAATTGTTCCATCGTATGGTTAAAGGTGGTGATCCGCCAGCGGCCATCGATAATCATCACCCCATCGGCAGACTGCTCGATCAACGCATTGAGATGCTGCTTTTCACGCAACACACTCTGGAAAAGGCGAGCATTGCCGACCGCAATCGCCGCTTGATCGGCGAAATCCTGCAATATCTGGCGATCATCAGCCGAAAACGCAACATTGAGCGCGGCGCGAAAGACATAAATCACGCCCAGCGGCGTCTCGCGCACTGTGAGCGGCAGCGCGATCATTTGGCGGAGGGGAATGCCGGTGTCGAGCGAGATTTCGCGTAACGTTTGCGGGCCGAAGCGACTAAGGTCAGCGATTGGGATGCGTAGCAAGGGGGTGAACGCCGGCCAATTCTCGCGCGGCAGGTGCGCGGAAGCCCGAATGCGCAGTATCCCATCTTCGTCGTCGAACAGAGCAATAAAACCGAGCGTACCGGCAAGCAGCTCGACAGCGTAGGTGATGACCAGATTGAGCACGCTGCCCAAATCGAGCTGGGCCGTTAGGGCACGGCTAATCTGCAACAAATATTCGTGTTGGCGCAGGCGGAGATCAGTCATCGTTGGGTATTGTACCACAGCCGGCATGGGCCGGGGCCATCATCGCCCAGTGTAAACTTTTACACTCATCAGCATGCATGTTCGTGCTAGCTGTCAAGGATTACTAAGGATCAAGCAAGCGCAGATTGCCGCGACCATAGCAGCGAGCTTGATCTCATGCGCTATCTTAACGACAAGGCTATGCGGGCGGAGCAAGATAACATTGTTACTATTTACACACCGACTCGACAATCTCAGTTATGCATGATATGATGATAAAAAATTACACCCCAGCACGCAAACTTGGTTTCGCACCCAGTTCGTTGATGGCACGAACAACACCAAGCGATCGGGCAGCGCAGTAAGCGACTACCTACCCCATCGCCACAGCAACAGTGCAACTCGTGCCAAGCTGAGCAAGATCCGGTGGCGATGCCGCGAAACGGGCGCCATCGCCTAGCACGAGGAGAGGCGGCATGAAGTTGGACCTGAGCGGCAAGCGCGCACAAAAGCTGATTCGCGAACACAATCTCACCCCCGAGGAGATCCAGCAGATTGTGGCGGCTGCCCGGATCAACCTCGCCACCTTTGACCCCGGCTACCGGGCGAATGTGACCCAGATCGCCGACGAATTGCGCAAGAGCCGCCCAACCATTTACGGCTGGGCCGATCGGGCGCTGGCCGCAACCATCGACTCGTTGCGCAACATTCGCACTGGCCGGCCTCCCAAAGATCGCGAGCGCTCCAGCCCGCTCAGCGAGGCGTAGGGCACTTTGGAAATGGCATGGTTCCACGACAGTGTATAATAGGGATTGATGCGCAGAGGGGGGAATCCCGGCGCGAGAGTGAGGCAGCATGAGCAGTGGGCTGAAAGAGCTTCTCACCCGGTTCCGGGCGGTCGAGAGCGTAGAAGCAGCCGCCGTGGTCGCTACCGATGGGTTACTGATTGAAAGCGTGGCCCGCCCCGGCGTCGATATCGATGCCGTGGGCGCAGTGGCCTCCAACGGGTTAGCGATGGCTGATGCATTGGGGCGTGAAGTAGCCAAAGGCAGCACCGTGCAGGCGGTGTTGGAATACGATGACGGGTTGGTCTTGATCGAGCCGATCAGCGATGATGCAATGCTCTTGTTACTCACCAACTCGCGCGATGATCTTGGCTTGCTCCGGTTTCTCGCCGCCAAACATCGCGACGAGATGATCGATGCGCTGAGCGCAATCTGACAACGGGTATGCTATAATTTTGAAAAGCGACGCATCGACTCTCGCCATTCTCAGACGTGAAGGTAGGCTGCGATGGATCCTCAGTTGACTAGTATCATCGTGCCCTCAGAAGAGATCGCTCAGATTGAAGAGTGTCTTGCCCGTTTGGTGGAAGACACCGGCAGCGATTACGCCCTTTTGCTCGACAAAAGCGGCCAAGTCATCTCTTCAAAGGGCGATGGCGACCGGCAAGACATTACTGCGCTCGGCGCATTGATAGCCGGCGTGTTCGCTTCCTCGCGCGAAGTTGCCAAACTGCTGCGCGAACGCGATTTTCGCGCCTCGTTCCAACAAGGCGTGCGTGAAAACATCTTTATCGCCCTGATCGAAGAGCAGTGGATTCTGTGCATCATCTTTAATAAAGGGACGCATATTGGCTTGGTGAAGGTCTTGACCAAGAAGGCGACCGATG
This sequence comes from uncultured Chloroflexus sp., assembly GCF_938091255.1. Taxonomy (NCBI): domain Bacteria; kingdom Bacillati; phylum Chloroflexota; class Chloroflexia; order Chloroflexales; family Chloroflexaceae; genus Chloroflexus; species uncultured Chloroflexus sp. The sequence goes on along the minus strand of NZ_CALLJH010000014.1, from coordinate 34,606 downwards.
AGTTGGCCGCCGTGCTCGAGCGGGTGCGCCAGCAGCACAAAGCCCGCGATGAAGTGCTTGGCTCGGCATTCCGCACGTCAATGGAAGACACAATCGATCTGCTGTTCCGCGATTAGCCGCGCTCATGCCCTGCCGATTGGCCGTGTCGGCGCTCGCGTTCGACCGGCTACGCGAGAGAATGTATGGCTCTGATTAATGTCGCTGCGCGTGAAATACATTGCAAGATCGTCTACTACGGCCCCGGTATGTGCGGCAAGACCACCAACTTGCAGTACATCCATAGCCAAGTACCAAAAGAAGTAAAAGGCGATCTGCTCTCAATTGCGACTGAAACGGAACGAACGCTCTTCTTCGACTTCTTGCCGCTTGACCTTGGCAAGGTGCGCGGGTTTCAGACCCGTTTTCACCTTTACACCGTGCCGGGGCAAGTGCTCTATGAACGCACCCGCGTCGCGGTGCTGAATGGCGCCGACGGCGTGGTGTTTGTGGCCGATTCGCACAAGGGCAAGATGCAAGAGAACATCAATAGCTTGCGCGAGTTGGCACAAAATATCACACGCCAAAATAAGCGGTTTGCTGATTTCCCGATCGTATTGCAATACAACAAGCGTGATTTACCGCCCGATGTGTTGGCGCCGGTGGCAATGATGGATCATTTCCTCGGCGTGAACAAGATGAATTGGCCGCGGATTGAGGCGATTGCAACCAAGGGGGTGGGGGTGTTCGAGACGTTGCGCGCTATTAGCCGGGTGGTGATCAGTAAGCTGTAGCGCTAGCCAAAGCAGCGTTGCAGCCGGTAGATGAGGTGAGGCGCACCTATGGCGCTGGCAGGCGATCTGAGTGAGTTCTCACTCACTGACATTATCCAATTATTACAATTGAGTAAAAAGACCGGCGGAGTTGAGATTGATGGCCGCCGTGGCGGGCAAAAACTGACAGGCTGGATCTTTTTTCGAGATGGCAAAATTGTCGATGCGAAATTGCCCGGTTTAGAGCCGCTCGAAGCAGTCTATGCCTTCTTTACGGTCACTAGCGGCCCCTTCCGCTTCCACGAAGGGGTGACGTCGCCGCAGGTCACCATTACCGCGAGCAACGAGTCGATCATTATGGAGGGAGTGCATCGCCAAGAGACGTGGTCTCAGCAACAAGAGGCTGGGCCAACGTTGGCGATGGTGCCCCGGCTGGTACCAAACCCGGCCTCCGGTAGTGTAGAGATTAGCCTTGGCGCAGAAGAGTGGCGCGTGCTGACGATGATCAATGGCAAGCAGACAGTTGGTCAAATCGCCCAGCGCAGCGGCCTTGGCGAAGTGCGCACGTGCGAGATAATCGCCAAGCTGATGCAGAGCGGGTTGATCGAGCGGCGCGAGGCCGCCGCCGGTGAGTCGTTGGCGCCGGAGTTTGAGCAGATTGCTGCCGGCTACCTTGGTGCCGGCGCGAATGTGCTGTTGCAAGAAGCGTACCGGATCGCCGGTGTGATCGACCCCTCTCGCGCTTCGGCGGCCGAGATGCTCGCCGCCGCTGATGCTTTTGAAGCTGAAGCGCGCCGGTTGATCGGCGCTGATCGGGCAGGGCAAGCCGCTGCCCAACTCCGCGAGCGCGCTCGCGAGTTGCTCGTTTGATCTGTGGTACAATGGCAACGCGCGACCCTGCCCGTCGCTTCGGGCAGGTTTTTGATTCTGGGTGCCGCAGTTGTATATTGAGGAGCGTGTCGTGCGCGCATTAATGAGCGTCTACGATAAGTCGGGCATCGTTGAGTTTGCACAGGCGTTGCACGCATTGGGCGTTGAGATTATCTCCACTGGCCAAACGCAGCGTGTGCTCCGCGAAGCCGGCATTCCGGCCCTAGCGGTAAGCGAGGTCACTGGCTTCCCCGAAATTCTCGATGGTCGCGTCAAGACGCTGCATCCGGCCATTCACGCCGGTCTGCTCGCTCGCCGTGATTTGCCGGCGCATTTAGACGAATTGGCTGCTCACGATCTCAAACCAATCGATTTGGTGGTGGTCAATCTCTACCCGTTCGCAGCAACGATCTCCCGGCCCGGCGTTTCTATGGCTGAAGCCCAAGAGCAGATCGATATCGGCGGCGTCGCGTTGTTGCGAGCAGCCGCCAAGAATTTCCCGGCAGTGCTGGTGCTGGTCGATCCGGCTGACTATGACGCTGTCTTGGCCGGGTTGCGCGCCGGCGAGGTGCCATTGGCAGAACGGCAACGACTGGCGGCCAAAGCTTTTGCCCATACCGCCGAGTACGATGCCACGATTGCCGCGTATCTCCGCACTGAACCGCTGCCCGACGTGTTGCCGCTGGCATGGCGCAAATACCAACCGCTCCGTTACGGCGAGAACCCGCATCAGGCAGCAGCCCTCTACGGCGATTTCGGCGCCTTCTTCCAGCAGTTGCACGGCAAAGAGCTGAGCTACAATAACATCCTCGATACAGCCGCAGCCCAAGAGTTGATCGAGGAATTCCCCGTTGCCGAAGGCGCAGCCGTGGCAATTATTAAGCATACCAACCCTTGTGGCGTGGCTATTGGTCGCGATCTGCGTAGCGCGTGGGAGGCAGCGTTTGCCACCGACCGCGAAGCGCCGTTTGGCGGGATTATCGCTGTGAACCGCCCGGTTGACCTTGCCTTCGCTGAGGCGGTGAATGAGATCTTCTCAGAAATTATCATCGCGCCGGAGTTTATGCCTGACGCGCTCACACTGTTGCAGCGCAAGAAGAACCGGCGGCTATTACGCAGCCTGCGCCCAGTAACGAGCGCCGGGAATTGGCAGATCCGCAGCGTGCCCGGCGGGGTGCTGGTGCAAGAACCGGATCACGCGCCCCTCGCTCAGGAGGAGTGGCGCGTTGTGACCAAGCGCGCGCCGACCGATGCTGAAGTGGCGGCATTGCGCTTCGGCTGGCGAGTGGTTAAGCACGTTAAATCGAACGCGATTGTTTATGCTGCCGCCGATCGCACCCTAGGCATCGGCGCGGGCCAAATGAGCCGGGTTGACAGCTCACGCTTGGCGGTGTGGAAGGCGCAACAGGCTGGTCTCGATTTGCGCGGCAGCGTGGTGGCAAGCGACGCCCTCTTCCCCTTTGCCGATGGGGTCGAAGCGGCGATTGCCGCCGGCGCAACCGCCATCATCCAACCCGGTGGTTCCGTGCGCGACGAAGAGGTTATTGCCGCCGCCGACGCCGCCGGCGCCGCGATGGTCTTCACTGGCCGCCGCCATTTCCGCCACTAGTAGGGCCGCGCCACACGGCCGTGCGGCCTAAACCCACGGCGGTGCGCCCGCCAACACAAGCGGATCATCCGCACCAATACGGAGAATTGAGACTCTATGATGGTACAGATGCGTGACAACGAACTCTTGCCAGTCATCGTGCAACATGCTCGCAGCGGCGAAGTGTTAATGCTCGGCTATATGAACACGGAAGCGCTGGTCGCAACGCTCGAAAGCGGCTTTGTCACCTTCTACAGTCGGTCACGCCAGCGCCTGTGGCGCAAAGGGGAAACCAGCGGTAACACCCTCCGCGTCGTCGAAATGCGGCAAGACTGTGATGGTGACGCGCTATTAGTGTTGGCAGAGCCGGCCGGCCCAACATGCCATACGGGCCGGCCAAGTTGTTTCTTCCGCGATCTCGATGAGACCGAAGTCGCCGGCCCGGTACCGCCGGTCGCCATCGTGACCCGGCTAGCCGACCGTATCCACGACCGCCGTGATGTGGCCCCTACCGAGTCGTATACGGCTAAGCTGTTACACGGCGGCGTTGATCGGATCGGCAAAAAGATTGGTGAAGAAGCGGCAGAGGTCATTATTGCCGCCAAGAACGGCAATCCGGCAGAAGTCGCCTATGAGCTGGCCGATCTGATTTATCACTGTCTGGTCTTGCTTGAGAACCAAGGCATGAGCGCCGAGGCAGTGTGGGCCGAATTGGCCCGCCGCTACGCTTCCTCGTAATCAACGGAGATTACTGGCTAACGCTATGAGTAGTTGGGCTGGGCGAGTATTAGTCGTAGACGATGATCCGCAGTTGCGCGATCTGTGCCGGCAGACGCTGGCGCGAGCCGGGTTTGTCGTCACGACAGCGGCAAATGCGCCAATGGCCCTTGAAGCGCTCGACCAGTCAAGCTTCGACCTCATCATGGTTGATCTCGCCATGCCAGAGGTAAATGGGCTGCAACTACTCGAGCAGATCCGGTTGCGAGACATTAGCGTGCCGATATTGATTGCCAGCGGGGTAGCCTCGGTTGAACAGATCGCCTACGCAATGCGGCTAGGTGCGCGCGGTCTGCTCATCAAGCCCTTCCGCCCACATGAGCTAGCTGAGATTGCCCGCGAGCTGGTAGCGAAACGGCAAGCAGTGCGGGTAAGTGACCGGGTCGCTGCACTGCGCCCCGTTTTACAGATCAGCCAGCACCTGTTGGCCGACTTAGATCTGGCACGGCTCTATGCCCTGATCATCGAGACGGTACGGGTAGAGATAAACGCCGAGCGCGCCTCATTAATGTTGCTGGAACCTGACGAACAGGCATTGCGGATCGTCGCTTGCACCGGTTTGCCTGACACAGTGGGCATAGGCACGCTTGTGCCAGTTGCGCACAGCTTATCGGGATGGGTGATTCAGCATCGTCAGCCATTGCTGATCGATACGCAAGTAACAACATCACCGTGGTTTGCCGAACTCCACCAACACTTGCTCGCGCCGGAATTGACCACGGCGCTGTCAGTGCCGATTATGGCCGGCGAGCGGGCGCTTGGGGTGCTTAATGCAGCCAAAGCTACCCCGCACGCTGCCTTTACTATCGCCGATCAAGAGCTGTTGCAGCTTTTGGCCGGCCAAGCGGCAGTTGCGTTGGAAAATGTGCGCCTCTATAGCAAAGTATCGCGTTCAGAGGCGCGCTACCGCGCCCTCTTGCGCCACGCCAGCGATGCGGTGCTTTTGCTCGATGCCACCGGCACAACGGTGCTCGATGCCAATCTGGCGCTGGCTCGCTTATCGGGGTATAGCAGTGAAGAGTTGTTGGCGCTCGATCCGCGCCGTTTCTTGCCGACCTTGCCCCAATTGCTAGGCACCGCCGTCAATGGCCGGAGCGAGCAGAGCGAGATCGAAACGATGCTCTGCACTGCTGCCGGCCACGAGACGGCGGTCGCCGTAAGCGTGAGCGTTGTCCCCGATGGTGATCAACGGCTTTTTTTGGTCATTGCCCGTGATATTAGCGAACGCCAACGTATGGCGCGCGAGCTGGCTCAAGCCGAAAAATTGGCCGCCATTGGACGCTTGTCAGCCTCTATGGCGCATGAGATCAATAACCCGCTCCAAGCCCTCTCGAATACGGTGCGGTTGTTGCGCAATCACGATTTGCCCCCCGATCGCCGTGATCTTTACCTGACCAAAGCGGCTGCCGAACTCGATAGTCTGATCCACCGCGTGCAGCGCATTCTCGACCTTTCGCGCCCCAACCTCGACGGGCGGCGACCAGTGGATCTCAATCAGGTGGTGCATGATGTGATTGCTACCTATCGCGCCACAATGATGGCCCGCGGCATCAAGTATATCGGTGAATTAACCTCAACGCTGCCGTGGGTAACAGCCGTGATCGGGCATCTCAAGCAGGTCTGCCAGACTTTGGTGCAAAATGCGATCGAGGCTATGCCCAACGGCGGCACACTGCGCATCCGCACCTACCTGCGACCGCCTGACGGCGAGCCGGATCGGGCGCTCTTTTGGCGAGCCGGCGGCGGGACGCGCCAACCACTGCCCGATCCAGCCGTCATCCTTGAGATCAGCGACACCGGCGTGGGCATTGCGCAAGAAGAGGTACCAAAGATCTTTGAACCCTTCTATTCAACGCGGTTTGACGGGCTAGGGCTAGGGTTGCCGCTCTGCTATAGCATCATTGACTTTCACGGCGGCGATTTGCTAGTGCATTCCCAACCGGATCAAGGTACTACCTTCCGGGTTGTGCTGCCGGTGTCACATTAGCAGGCCCTAGTCAAGCAAGCCGTCAATCGGGCGAATGACAAGTTGGCGGCCACCGAGGTCGATCGCGATGATAAAATCGCGCACCATGGGTACGAGGGCATCAGGACGACCGTCACGCGCAATCACGGCAATCTCGCCCGCGCCGGTTTCGAGTATCTCGCGCACCTTACCGATCACATCGCCGGTATCAGTCACCGCGTGCAGCCCTATCAGATCGTGGTAAAAGAACTCATTGGCAGCCAGCGGCGCGGCATCAGCAGCGGCGATGTAGACCTCGGCACCGCGCAGGTCGGCAGCCGCATCGCGATCGGTAACGCTCTGCAATTGGATGATAAGTAACCCCGGTTTGTGTAAAAAGAGGCGTGTCACCTGATGCGGGATGCGCTTGGGGCCGATGAAGACGGTGCGCAGATGGCGAATCAGGTATTCGGGATGGCTCGAAATTGAATGGAGTTTAATCTGGCCGCGAACGCCAAACGGAGCGCCAAGCGCACCAATGTACAAAAGATCGTCCATATTTCGACATGCCAAAACAGCCGGCCAGTCGCTTGCGCCGGCCGGCTGCCCGCTAAGTACCGTTATTCAATATCAACGTGAACCCGCTTCTTCTGGCGAGCCGCTGCCACACCCATCAAATCGCGGATTGCCTTCGCCACCCGCCCGTTGCGCCCGATCACCTTGCCGGTTTCCGAGGGAGCAACGGTCAATTGGTAGGTAACAGTAAAGCGACCAGTACGCTCTTTGATGCGCACGGCTTCGGGGGTGTCAACCAGATTACGGGCAATATATTCGAGGAGCGCCTTCATCGAGCTCTCTCCATCGTTGACGATTAGGCTTCCGTTATCACTTTACCCTGCTCATCGAGAATGTTGCGCCGTTGGAACAGCTTGACTACCACCTCGGTCGGCTGCGCGCCGACGCTGAGCCAGTAGCGAGCGCGGTCGGCATTCACCTCCAGCACTTTGGGCTGGCGCGTAGGCAGGTAATAGCCAATGGTCTCAATAAACTTCCCATCGCGCGGTGAACGCGCATCGGCGACGACAATGCGATAGCTGGGCTGCTTGGTTTTACCAGTGCGGCGCAGACGAATTTTAACCATAGATCGTATCGTTCCTCATTCGTAGACCAATATCACACACTTATCACACACTAGCCATATAGTATAGCATAAATTGGCGCGAGCGTTGCAAACAGGCGCGTAGACACAACCGGACGGCCTTAGCGCAACCGGCGCAGCAGCTCGTTGGGATCGATGCTGCCGCGGCCCTTGCCGACTTTGCCGGCGATCTGCTTCATCATGCGCTGCATCTGTTGGAACTGCTTGACTAGCTGGCTCACCTCTTCTTCCGACGTGCCACTACCGCGCGCAATCCGCCTGCGCCGACTGCCTTTAATGATTTCCGGGCGGCGCCGCTCTTCCGGCGTCATCGAGAAGATGATCGCCTCGACCCGCTTGACATGCCGCTCATCGAGCAATTCCTCGTTGCGGGCCAACTGGTTCAGGCCGGGGATCATCGCAATAATCTGTTGCAACGGCCCCAACTTGCGCATCTGATGGAGCGAGGTGAGGAAGTCTTCAAAATCGAACTCACCCTTACTCAGCCGCTTCTGCATCTTCTTGGCCTGCTCGGCGTCGTAGAGCTGTTCGGCCCGTTCGATCAGCGAGAGCACATCACCCATACCGAGGATGCGCGACGCCAACCGGTCGGGGTGAAAGACCTCCAGTGTATTGCCGTCAACCTTCTCGCCGGTCGAGAGAAACTTGATCGGCACCCCCGTAACGGCACGCACCGACAACGCCGCGCCACCGCGGGCATCACCGTCCATCTTGGTCATCACTACGCCGGTCAGCTTGACGCGCTGATTAAACGTCTCGGCGACGCGCACGGCCTCTTGGCCGGTCATGGCATCAACGACCAGCAACCGCTCAGTAGGATGGACGCGTGCCTCGATCTGCTCCAACTCTTGCATAAGCGGTTCGTCGATCTGCAAACGACCGGCGGTGTCGATAATCACTACATTAAACAGCTCTTTACGGGCATGTTCAAGCGCATGTTCAGCAATATCCGGCGGGCTGGCCTGCACCCCCTCACTATAGACCGGAATGTTGAGCTGGCGGCCCAAGGCCTGCAACTGGGTAATTGCCGCCGGGCGATACACGTCGGCGGCCACCAGCAGCACGCGCTTACCCTTCTTGCGCAGATGCAGCGCTAGCTTCGCGGCGAGGGTCGTCTTGCCGGTACCTTGCAAACCGACCAGCATAATCACCGTCGGACCGGGGCGCGCCTCTTGCAAGGGCACGTTTTCAGTGCCTAACAGGTTGATCAGCTCTTGATGGACAATCTTAATGACCTGCTGGTGCGGGGTGAGGCTCTTCGTTACCTCTTCCCCAATCGCCTGCTCGGTCACTTTGGCGACAAAATCTTTGACCACGCGGAAGTTGACGTCGGCTTCGAGCAGGGCTAAGCGCACCTGCTTCATCGCCTCGCGCACATCTTCCTCGGTTAGGACGCCTTTGCTGCCTAGTTTTTGAAAAACGGCTTGCAATCGATCGGACAGGCTTTCAAACATAGTTTATACTCGTTTCGTGATAGTTATTGGTTATGCTGATTGCATTGTACGAGCGAGCGGCGCTGGCGTCAATCTCAGATTGAATGAGATTGCTTGATACCCAGCGGAAGAGATTCATATTTAGGCTGGCGAAAGCGGGTTGTCCCACAGGCGGGATAATCCATACATACCTTTGACGCACAATCTACCCTCTGCTATACTTATTTAAGTCTTCGGCCGCGTTTGCCGGTTCTTTTCATCTCTGCTTTCCCCCGCCACGTCGCGTCCATCTGCTTTCCGCTTTTCCAACCCCACTTGACAGGAGGGTCGTCATGGCGCTAACCGACCTTACCACATTGCAGGCTGAAAACGCGCACTTACGCGAGCGAGTGGCGCAGCTTGCGCGTTTTCAACGCATCGTCGAGACGACCGATCAGCTCATCACGGAAGTTGACGCGCAAGGAGTATTTACGTATGTTAATCCGGCGGCGGCCTACTATTTTGGCTACCCGCCGGAAGAGGTGATTGGCCGGCAATCGCTCGATTTTCTTCACCCCGATGACCGCGAACGAGCGCAGCAAGCCTTTATTGAATGGGTGCAACGCGGTCAACGTACTGTAACCATCGAAAACCGTATTCTGCACCGTGATGGCCGCGTCTTCCACAAACAATGGGCGATCACCTTGCACTACGACGAGCACGGCCACGTCTGCGGCGCCACCTCTCTTTCCTACGACATTAGCGAACTGCAACAAGCTCGGCGATCGGCGATAGAGAGCCGGTTAATGTTACAACTCGTGATTGACAACCTACCGCAAGCGGTCTTTTGGAAAGATCGCGAGGGCCGGTTTTTGGGCTGCAATCGGCACTTTGCCGCTGATGGCGGATTACAGACGGTAGAGGAGATTGTTGGGCGCACCGATTTTGACATGCCGTGGCGCGATCAGGCAACCGAGTATCGGGCCGACGATCAGATGGTGATGGAGCACGGCCCGAAATTGAACGTCGAAGAACCGCTGCGCCGAAGCGATGGTTCGGTGATCTGGCTGCGTACCGGTAAGATACCATTGCGAGACGATGGTGACGTGATTGGGATAATCGGCTTTTATGAAGATGTTACTGCCCTCAAGCGCCAAGAAGAGGAGCTGCGCACCTTTAAGCTCTTGGTTGAGAATGCGCCGGATGGGATTGCGATTGCTGATCTGAACCTGATTATTACATATGCCAACCCGGCGCTCTGTGCCATGTTAGGGCACGAAACATTGGTCGGGACATCAGTTGCAGAATTGATATACACACCGGATTTGGACAAACTGGCCAAGATAGCCGAACACGTCACCCAAGGGCAGACGCTGCGCGAAACGGTGCGCTACGTGCGCAGCGACGGAGCATTAGTAACCGTGCAAGCTTCAGCATTAGCCTTGCGCGATCGTTATGGCAATATGACCGGCTACGCTTCGCTTAATCGCGACATTACCGAGCAATTAGTCGCCGAAGAGGAGCTGCGCGCCAGCGAGCGGCGCAACCGGGCATTGCTTGAGGCAATGCCTGATCTGATGTTCTTGCTCAGCAACGACGGCGTCTTTCTCGATTACAAAACTGATCGCAGCGGCACCCTTATCGTGCCGCCAGAGGTGTTCTTGGGTCGCCGTGTCAGCGATGTGTTACCGCCAGCATTGTCCGAACAGGTGCTTTATCACATCGAGCAACTGCGCCGCACCGGTGAAATGCAATCGTACAGTTATCAGATTGACTTTGGCGATCACCTTGAGGAATATGAAGCGCGCATGGTCGCGAGTAATGATGATGTGCTGGTACTGGCACGCAATGTGACCGAACAACGCCGGATTGAACGTGAGCGGGAAGCGATGCAAGAGCAGGTGATCGCGGCCCAACAGGCAGCATTGCGTGAATTGAGCACGCCACTAATGCCAATTGCCGATGGCGTGGTGGCAATGCCCCTGATTGGCGCAATCGACAGCAGCCGCGCCCAACAGGTCATGGAGACGTTGCTCTACGGCGTAGCTGAACATCACGCACAGGTGGCAATTATTGACATTACCGGCGTGAAAGTGGTTGACACCCAAGTCGCCGGTGCGTTGATGCGGGCAGCGCAGGCGGCGCGTATGTTGGGCGCGCAAGTCATCTTGACCGGGATTAGCCCGGAAATCGCGCAGACCTTGGTGCATATTGGCGCGGAATTGCGCGAGGTGATCACCAAAGCGACGTTGCAAGAGGGGATTGATTATGCCCTGAAGCGGCGTATGCTAACAGCCCGCCAACCCGTAGCGAGAGCATAACCGGCAGCGGTTGCGTTTCTTCTGGTATAATCGCCATGGTATGCAACCGCTTGAGCTACAAACAGGCCAGCGCGTCGCGGTGGCCGGCACGATCCTCAATAACAGCGCGCGGACACTGGTCGTAACTCCCGTGCTGCACCAGCCCGTGGCAATTACTCGCGGGCAATTGTTGGTGCTGTGCGAACCGGTTGGGCCAACCGAGCGCGCTGAACATGCCTGCCGGATCGTCACCAAGACCATCCGCCAGACCTTTTATGAAAGCGACGCTACCAGCGCCGCATCGGCGCTGCGATTGGCGATTGTCGCCGCCAACAAAGCGTTGTATCAGGATAATATGCGCTGCGCGCCAGACCGCCGGATTACCGTAGGCGTGACGGCGGCAGCGTTGTTGGGCAACGATCTCTTTATTGCCCAAGTGCAGCCGGCGCAGCTCTTCTTGCGCACCGGCAACACATTGCGCGCTATTCCAACCCATCCGAGTTGGGATCCGGCCCAAGTGAATGTAGCGCATGTAGCGCTGACCGGAGCGCTAGGTGCCAGCCTGTTTGTCGAACCGGAGTTTTTCCGGGCCGTGGTGCAACCGGGAGACGCGCTGTTATTGAGCAGCAGCGCGTTGGTAACCCGGTTTGACCCACCAACGATGGCGGCCTTATTAGCTAGCGGCGACACAGCGGCGATACTAGACGCTGCTTATGAGCGGGCAAGCGAACTGGCGGCCATCGAACTGCTCGCGTTAACCTTCAAAACGCCTCAGCCGCAACCGGTTGCACCACCGCCACCAGCACCCGCGCGCCGATTAGCGAACTGGTTCCGGCGCGCGCCCGATCTGCCAGCCCACCAACCTACACCGGCGCCTGATTCGCTGGCAGCGCCACCACCACAACCGACCTTCTCACCAAACCCGTTGCCACGCCCCGCCCCAATTGATCTCGGCGAACCCCTAGCCGAACGGGTTGCGCAACGGGCAACGCCGTTACCGCCGTCAAGCACGTTGGGCGAAGACCCGCCACGGCTGCCGATCGATCTTGGCGATACGTTGACCGATGCCCGCCCGTATGGCTTACGCCAGCTCGTGCGCCCACCATCTACAATGACGTGGCGCGAGCGACTAGCATGGCCATGGTTCGCACTCAACGACATTGTGCGCGAATGGCGGCGCGAGCGCCAACTACGCCGTAAATCGCTCACGGTCAGCAGTTACGTTCCACGTGGACGAGGCCTCACTTACCGGCGCACAGCGCCGCCCTTCCCGTGGCAGTTGTTGCTGATCACGGTGTTAGTGGTGGCTGGAGCCGTGGTATATGGAATGAATCTGTCGCAGCGCAATAACCTGCAATTAGCCACCGAATATCTGGTAGCCGCGGAAGAACGGGTAGCAGCGGTGCGCACCGCACCCAATGAAGTCGCCGCACGTGAGGCATTACAAATAGCCCAACAGGCGATCGAAGCAGCCCGCGCGAGCGCTGAGATAACAGTGACTAATCCGGGGTTATGGCTGCGCTTTGGCGAACTCGAACGCGAGTACGAACGATTGCTGGCCGCAGTGGATCGGGTGTCGTTCCTTGAACCGGTTGTACTGGCGCGACACCCGTTGCCGAATGGTGTGTTTACCACGGTGATTGTGCCGCCAGCCCTCAGTGGCGTAAGCGATCCCAACCGACTCGAAATCGTGCGCTACCTTTACGCGCTCGATAGCGATCGCGATGCAGCGCGATTGTACCGGATTCCACGCGATGGCGGCCCGCCAGAACCTTACCTCGAACCCGGCCAACCGGTTGGCGCAGCAATTGTCGGGTCGCTGCGCGCGGCGCTCTGGCGAATTGATCAAGTAGTTGCCATCGATCAAGCGCCAAACGGGTTCGGCTACTATTTTCGCCAGAATGACACGTGGAACTACTCGAAGCTGGGGAGTTCGGAAATCTGGCCCACCCCAGAGCGGCTAGATGTGGAAGAGTACGCCGGCAATCTCTATGTGTGGGGGGCACAAGCAGGTGAGGTGTTGAAGTTTGCTTCCGGCCGTTACGGCGACACACCGGAATTTTGGCTCAACCCCGGCGTCACCCGCGATGCTGCTGTATTGTCTGCCATTGATATGGCAGTGGATGGCAGTATTTATCTATTGCAAACCAACGGGACGGTGTTGGTCTTTAGTTTCGGGCAACTGGTTGGTCAGATTGTGCCGGCCAACGTCTCACCGCTCATTACAGAAGTGACACGCTTTGTGATCACGGGCGCACCCGATGCCGGCTTTATCTTTATGCTCGAACCGGCCAACGAGCGTATCTTACAACTTGACAAGCGTACTGGCGCATTGATCCAACAACTTCGCGTGCGGGCTGATGGTGAGATCAACCTAAGCCAACTCACCGCGTTGAGTGTAGATACCAGCGGCGCGCGACCGGTGATCTACTTTGCCAGCGGCAACGTAATTGCGCGGGCGGAATTGCCGCCGCCACCGCGGAGTTTTCGAGACGAAGCGCAGCCATGAGTTGAACGCACCGGCGCGTAAAGGTGATGGGGTTCAATCGAATGATGCACAGCGACCCTTGGCGCAACACAGCCAGTATGGCAATGGTTCTCTGGCTCGTACTTGGGTTCTTCCTCGGCGGTTGCGGCGCAGTGGCACTCGATGAGAATGTTGGTCTAGGCGGCGTGACTCCCGAAGCGGTAGTTGAAAGTTTTCTCGAAGATATTAATGCTGCGCTGGCTGACCCCGCGCTCAACGAGGCAGCAACGCGACAGATGTGGGCCAACCGGCTCGCCAGCTATTTTGCCCCCAGCGAGCGCGCCGATCAGCGACAAGTCATGCGCGAGATGCTTGATGGGTTTGCCAGCGCAAACACCCGCCCGACACGCGGCAGCCGGGCCGAGGTAACAATTAGCTACGATCGCACCCGGGTGCTGCGCGCCGATGACCGCACCGCGTTGGTGGAGATCGCGAATGCCGTTATAACGGTGCGTTGGCGTGATAATGAGGGAAACCTGCTGCTTGAGCGTAACGGCGCTTTATTGCGACTAATCGGGCGAGAAGAAAGCGGCTTGCCAGTCATCCGGGTTGATGGTCGCTGGTATCTGACCGAGGCGGGATAAGACGACTAGCGCCATAGCGATCACTAAGGGCGGGTTTGAAACCCGCCCTTACACCTACATTCCAATGGTCATCTCTCGGGTGCACGTCACGCTGGCAGCGGATTAGGCCCACCCAGACCCATCTGCGGCGCATCGGGCTGGGCCGAGCGATCACTGCTGCGACCGTTTGGCGTTGTACCACCGGTCTTGCTCAGATCGAGCGCCAGCGGCTTCACCCGCCGGATCAGCTCTTCAAGCTGTTCGCCGTCGAGCGTCTCATACTCGATCAGCGCATTGGCCATATCGTCGAGCACAGCCCGGTTCTGAAGCAGGATCTGCTGCGCCGTCTCGTAGGCTTCACTGACGATCGCATGCACCTCTTCATCAATCTGGCGGGCCACCTCATCGCCATAATTGCGCTGCTCACTAATCTCGCGGCCAAGGAAGATAAGCTCTTCCTTCTCGCCGAAGACAATCGGGCCAAGGCGCTGGCTCATCCCGTAGCGAGTCACCATTGCGCGGGCGATGCGGGTCACCTGCACTAGATCGCCGGAAGCGCCGGTCGTCACCTCTTCACTCCCAAAGACAATCTCTTCGGCAACCCGACCACCCAGCGAGACGGCCAGCCGCGCCTTGAATTGCGAGACCGTGCGCAGGCTCAGGCTATCTTCATCGGGCAGGAAGAGGGTATAACCACCGGCCTGCCCACGCGGGATGATCGTCACCTTCTGCACCTTGTCGGCCTTGGGAATAGCTGCGCCGACAATCGCATGCCCAGCCTCGTGATAGGCCACCACCAACTTCTGGCGGTCGGTCATCACCCGCGAGCGACGCTCAGGGCCACCGATCGCGACGCGCTCAACCGCATCTTGGAATTCAGCCATGCTAATCTTGCGCTTTGAGCGACGCGCAGCCAGAATTGCCGCCTCATTCACCACGTTCATCAGATCAGCGCCAGAGAAGCCGGGAGTCTGGCGAGCGATCACTTCGAGGTTGACATCCTCAGCCAGCGGCTTACCCTTGACGTGAACCTTCAGAATCTCGATCCGGCCCCGCACATCGGGCGCATCGAGCACAACCTGCCGGTCGAAGCGGCCGGGGCGCACCAACGCCGGGTCGAGCACGTCAGGCCGGTTGGTGGCAGCAATCACGATCACGTTGGTATTGGTATCAAAGCCGTCCATCTCAACCAGAATTTGGTTGAGCGTCTGTTCACGCTCATCGTGCGAACCACCTAAGCCAGCACCGCGCTGGCGGCCCACGGCGTCAATTTCGTCAATAAAGACGATGCAGGGAGCGTTCCGCTTAGCCTGATCGAACAGATCGCGGACGCGCGAAGCGCCAACGCCGACAAACATTTCGACAAACTCGGAGCCAGAGATGCTAAAGAAGGGCACCCCTGCCTCGCCAGCCACCGCCCGCGAGAGCAACGTCTTACCGGTGCCGGGCGGGCCGACCATGAGCACGCCGCGTGGAATGCGCGCACCGAGGGCAGCGAACTTATCTGGGAACTTGAGAAACTCAACCACCTCGGCCAAATCTTGCTTGGCCTCTTCTTGGCCGGCAACATCGGCAAAGGTGATCGTCGGCTTATCGCCAGCAAACATACGGGCCCGGCTCTTGCCGAACGACATCGCCTGATTGTTACTGCCCTGCGCTTGGCGCATAAAGAAGACAAAGAAACCGATCAACAACAGGGTTGGCAAGAGAATGGTAAAAATGCTTAATAAGCCGCCCCACGCCGGCGCCGGCTGCACAATAACGTTAATCGTGCGCTGACCTTGCTCGTTGCGCAGCGGCACGCCATAATCGGCCAACAACCGCATTACACTATCAGCCGACTCAAGGCGCGAGCGGTACTTCTTGCCATCGTTATACGTCACCACAATCTGCTCATCGCCGGCTTGGGCTTGAATTTCGCGCACCAGACCAGCCTGAGCATCGGCAATCACATCAGCAATGCCTTTTTCTTCCGTCTGGCTTGCTCCCGGCCCTAGATACTGGAAGAACAGCGCCAGTGCAGCGACCAGAATGATGAGGTAGACAAAGCTATTCTTTAACCAACGATTATCACCCATACATCATCTTTCTAGAGGGGTTGCCTCAGTACCCGATTCTGATACCATGCTGGATCAGTCGATTCAGAGGGACATGCCCCGACTACGAGGAATTTTAGGTTGCACGTGACAACATGGTGTTACGCATGCCATCCGTATTGGAATTATAGCATCAGCCGATCGGCAGAGGCAAGGGAACAGATCACAGTCAGAATGTGATCTGGATCACATATATACGGATGGACGACCGGGCAAGCGGCGGTTCCATCCCAACGGTTAGTCAACCGACGGGTGATTAGGAGTCGCGCTGCCGTGCGTCTGGTAATGGTGCCGCACTGCCGTGCGGCTTGGGGACATTCCGGTGTGTTACGACAGGTAGACCTCGGGGCGCAGAACACCGATGAACGGCAAATTGCGATATCGTTCGGCATAATCAAGGCCATAACCAACGACGAAAGCATTGGGAATATTGAAACCGACATAATCAACTGGCACATCGGCGGTGCGGCGTTCAGGCTTATTTAGGAGAGTGCAGATGCGCAGACTAGCCGGATTGCGGCGTAACAGTTGACCACGTAGGTAGGCAAGAGTTAAACCACTGTCGATAATATCTTCGACAATAAGCACATGGCGATTAGTAATATCGGTGTCAAGGTCTTTGATCAGGCGCACGACGCCAAATGACTCAGTGCTGGTGCCATAGCTGGCAACAGCGATAAAGTCGATGGCTAAGGGCAAATCGATCGCACGTGCGAGATCGACCATAAACATTGCACACCCCTTCAACACCCCCACTAAGAGCAGGTCGTGGAGCGGGCGATAAGTGGCGGTGATTTCGGCGGCAAGCTCGGCAACGCGCTGCTTGATCTGTTCCTCGGTAATCAATACATAGTCAATGTCTTGGCGCATACTTACTCCTGTTTCGTAGCGGGAGCAACCATTCCGATCCACATTGTAGCCTGATTTGGTTCAACTGCGGCAATCCCAGCAGCGACGCGCAACCCTGCCAGCCAGAGGATCTGACCGTCGGCAGCGACGAGCAACGGCCAACCATCACGCAACGCGCGCGGTACGTGCAGATCGACAAAGATATCTTGCACACGACGACTGCCGGGCGCACCGGCGGGGCGCATACGGTCGCCGGCGCGGCGCGGGCGCAGCGAGAGTGGGCCAACCGCAGGGCGGGCCAACCCTAGCCACCAGCGATCGAGGTGAGCAGGGGGATAATCCCGCACAACACATTGCCAGCCGTTGGCCAACGGCACGCTGCCATTGTCAGGCAACGACACGGGTTCGGCAATCTGCGGCACGGAAGACGGTTCGGCGGTAGGCAAGCGCAGCGTTACCACCTGTTGATCACAAACGAGCGTCACTTGCGGGGTAAGCCGCATCTGGCTGCCAGCGTGCCCGGCCACCAGATACAGGGCCGCATCAATTTGGGCAAGGCTCGGCTCTTCGTCGCCGAGTTCGGCAATCGCGCGGCGCAGGGCATAGCGGCGCAATGATGGATGCAACGCGCGCAGAGCAGCGCGGTCAAATGCAATGAGACCACGCCGCTGCTCGGCGATGAGCAGCGGCCACTGTGCCGCCAGCGCCTGTTGGATAAAATCGTAGTCTTCGGCGCAGATGCGGGCGGTCCGGCCAAGCGCAGCGGTAATATGCCGGTTTTCGGCGGCCAGTTTTGGTAACAATTGATGGCGGATGCGAGCACGTAAGGAGTGTAAGTTATGGTTTGTCGGGTCTTGGCGAGGAGTAAGACCGTGGTCAGCACAATAGGCAGCGAGCGCAGCCCGCCTGATCGAAAGCAGGGGGCGGAGCAATGGCGGGCCATGGAGCGGCGCTTGGCCCGCGGCAATAGCCGGCGCGGCCCATTCCGGCCACTCGACGCGCGGTCGCATACCGCGTAAGCCAGCTGGCCCCGCGCCGCGCAACAGATGCATCAACACCGTTTCGGCCTGATCATCGGCTTGATGAGCAACGAGCACCGCATCGACCTGCTCGACAGTAGCAGTCCGAGCAAGGAACGCATAGCGAACCGCACGCGCCGTCGCCGCCGTTGTCCCCGCCGGGAGGTTTGCCGACTCAACGATGACGCGCAGCCCCCATGAAGTCGCTGTTGCCACCACGAACGCTGCATCTGCCGCCGACTCGGCCCCGCGCAACCCGTGATCGAGGTGAGCGACGATTGGAACCGGCCCGCCGGTCATGTGCAGCGTGTAGAGCATGTGGAGCAGAGCGAGCGAGTCGCCACCACCGGAAACGGCTACTAACAAGCGGGTTGACGACTGCCCGAAACCTTCAGTACACAGAAACTGGCGCAGGTGATTGAGCATAGATCAGCGGCTATTTTCAATTGCAGGGGAAGGTAGTTAGGCAGCGTGGGTTTGAACTGAAACGCCGGTGAGCAATGCTCACCGGCATTGTGGTGCCGGAGGCGGGATTCGAACCCGCGACCTAACGATTATGAGCCGTTTGCTCTACCGCTGAGCTACCCCGGCACAGCTCCCAAGTGTATCACTGATGTGAGCATTAGTCAAGCGTCGGCCTCACCTCCCTATCATTGCATAGAGGGCCGGCAGAGGCGGGTTTCAAAGCCACCTTCCCCGCTCTGCTACACCATTGCGCAATTCCCCCTCACCCCCCTCTCCCCGCTGGGGAGAGGGGCACCCTTATCTTGGCGAGGAGGCGCCCCCCCGATACAATCGCCACCTTCGTCTGCCCCAGCACCTCGCCCGGCGCACCCCCTCACCCCCCTCTCCCTGCTGGGGAGAGGGGCACCCTTATCTTGGCGAGGAGGCGCAGCGCGTAGCGGTAGGGGCGGGTCTGAGACCCGCCCCTACCGGCACCGGACGCAGCACGTAACGGCGCACTGCTGTGCGCTCCTACGGGGTATCAGGCTCAAGAGGTGCTCCGACGATACATCCGACTCTCGACCATCTCTAGCGCTGCCTCAAGCGTAGACGCCGTGCGGATCAGCGACAAATCTACGCCTAAGCTGACCAGCGTTTGGGCAACTTCTGGCCGAATACCAGCCAAAATGGTAGTGGCGCCCATCAGACGCGCCGCTTGCGCAACGTGCAACAATCCCGCCGCAGCATGAGTATCAATTACGGCAACACCAGTCGTATCGATTACCAACGTGCGCGCATTCATCTCTTCAATAGCCTTTAGCGATGCTTCAAGCAAGTGCTGAATACGCGGAGTATCGAGGGTCCCAATCAACGGTGCAACCAGCGTATCATGCTTAACCGGAATAATTGGGACATCAAGTTTGATCAGCAGTTGATTTAACTGTTGTTGCCTGTGCAGGGCTTCAGCCAACTGTGCCATCGTTGCACGCTGTTCATCGGCGAGTCGTTGGATTTCAGCGGTTCGTTCAACGATACGTGTTTCAAGTTGGGCATTTGTCTGCGCTAATTGCTGATTTGCTTCCTCAGCCTGCTGACGTAGTCTCCGTGCCTCAGCAAGTGCAGTATCAAGACTGCGCGCACCAATGAATGTTATCAACGCACTGACAGTAAGGAGCACCGCTAGATGAGATATTGCAAGTGGAAGAAGCGTTTGTTCTTTTATGTCGGGAGGAATGACAGTCATCGCACCAACTAGTGTAAGTAGACACATACCAAGTACAAGCCATATTTGGTTGGCTGTGAGCAAGATACTCGCCAATAAAACACAAATCAAGAGATAGAATAGATTAAAAGGCGAGTTTGGATTTAGAAAAATACCACTTATAGCCCCCAAACCACTAACAATAATAAGAATATACGCACCAATATTAATAAATCCTTGCCGACCGAGCAAGGCAGCCATGGCAAACACAAGGATAGCTAGGCCTAGATTAATAAATCGTCCGACCGTCGGTGCAAGAAGCGTTAACGTCAGGCCAACTGTCGCTAAGATAGCGACAATCCCCAACGACAGAGATACAAGAATTTGACCGCGGCGCTGTTCGTCAGGGGTGCGGGCGTGTTTGACAGTTGTGAGTGCAGCGAAACGTTCCCACATAAGGCTCTCCTTGCAACGGACGATCGCGGTACCGGGAACCTATTTCGAGAGCGGGTTAGCGCTGGAGGCTCGCAAGCATTAATAGCGTTCACAATGATAGGTTTACAAGGATACTCCTGCTCATCCGATGAGGAGCGAATATGTTTCATTATAGTGATTTTTTCCTTAAAATGCAGGGGTTAAACTACCTTGATCCACCCATCTCTTTTGACAATGTGCGACAGCACATTCTGTATCAAAGACGGCTAACGCTTTCGATAAGGGATCCGATCCGGCTCATTACCAAGCCAACTTGCCAAGGCGGCGCTAAGAATGTACTGGTGAACGTACCAACCCTACGAGCGCCGCCAACGGCAGTGCAGTACGAGGCAAAAAGCCATTGCGCCAGAGACCACCGTGGTTAGCGTTGGCGGTTAGTAGTTCGAGCGGATGATCGAGGGGAATGTCAGGATTGGCGGCGCAATCACGGCAACGAAGGTCATGCACCCAGAGCGCAGCCATCAGCGCGCCGGTCGTTTCGGGGGCAAAGATCTCAACCCCGAACAGACTAGCCCCGTTATAGCCAGCCCGGAGGGCTGGGTTCTTGATCACCGACTGAGTCATCGTCGCCGGAGCCACATTCATCGAGACACGCTGACCACCAGCACGCGCAATGATCGCTCGCCACTGTTGCAAGCGTTTAGCAAGGGCATAGTTCGGCCCCTGTTCAAGGAACAGGCAGTCGACGATCCCATAGCGTTTGCCATTAGTGCTGGCGATCAACTCGCGCACATGCGGTTGCAGCAACCTCCCGCCGCTAAGCGCGCGCACAATCGCTGCCGCAGTCTCTCCCAATGGATAGGCCTTGGCCGCATTGCGCATCGCCGCCAGCGCCGTCTCTTCATTGACGGCGAACATATCAGTAGGGGTCGCCATCGTCATCAAGGTCGTATCGGGGCGGGCAACGCTGACGGTAGCAACGATCGCATCCATAGCCAAAGCGACACGCAGGTGGCGTTCACCGTCGAGATAGGCGAGCGTAGCAATATCGAGCGGACGCTCAAAAGAGAGCAGCCATGTCACGATTTCGGGCGCGTGCCTGAGCAAATCAACGCCAGCGACCGGCAACCACTCATCTGGATCAGCGTCAGGCGAAATTGGCTGCAACGATGGCGCGATCAAGCGAGCATTGCCGGCGCGCACCACTTCGACGATTCGCTGCCAGCGCGCCGGATCGGGCACATCGACCGCAATAAGATTCGCGCGCCAGCGAGCAAGCATAGCGAGCGGCCCTGCTTCAGCGCCAGCACCAAGTAACACGAGTGTGCGATCAGAAAGGTCGAGCCATTCGGGATGATCCAGCACCCGCAACAGGGCGCGAGCGCAACCGGGTTCGATAATCCCAGCAGCTTCCCAATGCGCAATCTGCGCATGCAGCGCCGCGCCGGAGAGACACTGGCCGCGATACGGGATTGAAAAGGGTTCGATCAGGTGAGGGCCGCGACCGTGCAACACCGCCGTATACATCGTATGGAGCTGAGGCCAGCGCATCGCCTCAGCAAGAGGGGCAGACGTGCCATTGCGCAGCCATTCAACCTGCTGCCAAGCAGCGGTTAATCCGGCAGTCGCCATCGTCAGCGCCTGCGCCGGATCGACTGCGGCAGCTTCCGTTAGTGCGCGCACATAGCGGGGGTACCGGCGACGCCAGTTGGTTTCTTGGTGCAGTGCCGTCACGGCGTCGGGATCGATGCCGGTCAGTGCGGCGCTGCAAATGGCGAGATTGGCATGCGTTGAACTCCGTCTACCATCAGGCGCGGGGACGAACTGCAACCCTTCCTCGTGCATCAAGAACATCTCCTTGCTATCAAGCGATGCTCAGATTATAGCAAAGAGTGTGCAGTTGCAAGCGCTGTAACGTCCCATGCATCACGCCACAACCGGATGGTGCGCTAGGGCAAGCGCGGTTTCAGGATTCGGCGCGGTAACAATATCTCCTAAACCGGCGTTAAGATGCACCAGCGTCTGGGCCACGGCAGGCCGAATACCACTGATAATCGTGCGCGCACCCAGCAAGCGAATGGCGGTTGCGGTATCAACCAACGCTTTCGCTACTGCCGTATCGATGACCGTAATCCCGGTGATATCGATGATCACCGTATGCGCACGTCGCTCGGCCACTTCCTCTAGAATTCGGCGGCGCAATTGCTCGGCACGGCGGCTGTCGAGATTACCCACCAGCGGTACTAGCAACACTTGATTGTCAATCTGCAAGATTGGCAATTCGAGGGCCGCTACCAACTCAAGCAGACGTTGCTGCTCAACATTACGCTGCTCCAATTCACGATTTGCCGTTTCGACCTTCTGCCGTTCGTTTTCAGCCTCGTAGGCGCGTTGCTCGGCAAGCTGCAACGCCTGCATCTGCGCCGCGAGGATTTGATCAAGGAAGGCCCAGATTCCAATCAGCAAGGCGATAAGGCTGCTAGCTTGTAAGAAGCGGAGAAGGGGCAGCGGAATCACAGTTATTGATTCATCAGGTACGACTAAAACAATAAATATTATGACAACAATACATACCACCACGATGCCAATCGAAAATAAACGCGAACGATATAGTCCAGCCAGTAGCACGACTACGCTAAGAAACGGCGTCACAGCAAGACGCAACTCTGGAAATAGGAGCACAGTGACAATTTCGTTTACAATAATGGACAATCCAAATGGTATAGTTGCTTGCCAAAGTGGTTGTTTACGCGCTAATAGGAATAGGGTTAGCCCACTTCCCAGACACGAAATCAAAGCAATTGCCAAAATTGCAATAATAGCACTATTGCCGATCACGACAAACGTGACCAATGTAATGGAAGCAACAATCGAAGCAATTGCCAGCGTACCCAGAGCAATTGCTCGCACAATCCGACGGTAGAAGTGTTCAATAAAAGCTTCTGTAGAAAGCATGTTCACACTCCTAATCTATTAGCGTAACTCGATAAGGAAGCGATGTAAATGGTGGAATGCTACAGACGACAACAGTACCTCATTATAGAACATAACCGAAACCAAACAATGCCAATCGGCACATTTTTTCGCTATAATATTGCTGCTATCATCGTTTGGCGAGCATTCCAGCATAGGAGATGATGATGTATACCCCCATGAGAATACCTGCCGCCCGTCTACCTCATTGGCTGAAAACGATTGCGTCCGAAGTCTACCTCTATTGGCGCTTTACTCGGTACGACATCTCGGCCACAGTGATACCCGGTATGCTCTTTATGCTCGCAGCGTGGCACAGTGCCCAACCTGATTGGCACGCACTGCCGGGCCTCGTCGTTTGGGGAATGATCTACTTTTGGCTCTACTGTACCACCTTCTGCTTGTCTAATCAATTGGCTGGTGAAGCAGAGGATCGGCTTAACAAGCCGGATCGCCCCTTGCCGAGCGGCCTAGTATCGCGGCGCGGTACCTGGATACGCTGGTTTGGCACGATGATCCTCTTCACTTTAGTTGGCTGGTGGTTAGGTGTCGTTGAATGGACCCTCCTCTGGCAAGTTACCCTCACGTTACACAATCTGGGTGGATTCGCGCGGCATTATTGGCTGAAAAATCTCGCAATGATGCTCGGTGTCATTGCCCAGTTGGCAGCGGCTTGGCAAATGGTGCGACCACTAACACCAGAAGCATACACATGGTTGATCTTTGCCGCATTAACGGCTTTTGCAAATATATCGATCCAAGACCTACGCGACATTGATGGTGATCGACTGAATAATCGCCGCACGCTGCCGATTGTCTTCGGCACCAATTTCACTCGAGGGTTTGTAGCAGTGGCATTTGTATTATCGGCACTCCTTACCCATTTCGCCCTCTTCGTCCCATTTGGGTTGAATGTCGGTGCGCTACTCCTTGATCTCGTTCTAGCTGGACTATGCCTCGTCATCGCTGGCCGGGTGTTGCTGTTTCGCACAACGGCTGCCGATCACGTCTCTTATATGCTCTACACCTATTGGTACTGCTTTGTGCTAGCGGCAGCGATCGTCGTGCTGTAACCACACCAGCCATAGCCAGCGCCGAAGATGGTGGCAGGGTGTACCACCATCTCCGGCGCTGGCATACCGGATTGTTGGCCCGCCCGATCTGATTGTGGAGGTGGTATCACCGGGCACAGCCAGCTATGACCCGGCGTGAGAAGCGTGATCGCTACGCTGCTGCTGGAGTGCGCGAGTATTGGATCGCCGATCCCCAGCCATCGGGTGGTAGAACTGCTGACGTTAGAGGAAAGCGACTACCGCGCCGAGCATGTCTACCGCGGGCAGGTGATGGTGCCAAGCATGGTGTTGCCCGAATGGCAGACAGCGACCGAGCAATTGTTTGGTGACATAGCGGCGTGGTAGGAACACGGCGACGCTGTGTCCCTACCACGCCACCGCCCGACATCAAAACCGGCTCCACAGATACTGATTCGTCACCTCGTGATGGAACTGCACCTCAGCCCGCTTGATAAGCGTACCGAGTTTGCGCGGACAACGGTCTGCTACCGTCGTCTTGAGATCGACGAAGCGGGTATGAACACCTTCACCCAAAATCTGGGCCATAAAGGCGCTCTGGCGGAAGTTGGCAATCGCGTCGTAGATGTTATCGGGCAGAGTTGCCGTGCCATTACGCACATCAGTGGTGGGCAGCGGCCCTTCGAGACCGGTGCGCAGCAAGGCGTAGATGGCCAGATAGGGATTAGCATCAGGCGCAATCGAGCGCACCTCGATGCGAGCCGAACGGGCATTACCAATTGGAATGCGGATCATCGAACCGCGGTCGGTCGGCGACGCCTTGATCTGGTTGGGTGCCTCGAAGTGGGGATCAAGCCGACGGTACGCATTCACGCTCGAATTCAAAATCAGGCAGAGATCTTGCCCGCTGTTAAGAATGCGGTCGATAAAGCTCCACGCCAACTCCGACAACCGTTCGGGGCCGTTAGCATCGTAGAAGAGATTCACCCCTTGCCGTGCCAGCGAAATGTTGGTGTGCATGCCATTGCCATTCACACCAGTGACCGGTTTGGGCAAGAAGCTCGCGGTCATGTCGAGCTTACTGGCAATCTGGCGGCAGATCAGCTTGTAGAGCAAAATCTGGTCAGCAGCAATAGTTGCCTCGGTGTAGCTATAATTCATCTCGAACTGCGAGGGCGCAACTTCGGGGTGATCCTTTTCATTTTCAAACCCCATAGCCCGTTGCGCTTCCGCCGCCATATCAATAAACTGGCGCAGTGGATCACCGGGTAGCGAGTGATAGTAACCGCCGGTGCTGACCATCGTAAACTCACCGGTCTCGCGGAAGCGCTGCTCGGCGTTGCGCCCCTTGAAGAGAAAGCCTTCAATCTCGGTGGCGATATTGCAGGTTATGCCATCACGCTCATACAGCTCATTCACGTAGCGGTGCAGCCGGCCACGCATATCGGCCTCGTATGGCGAGCCATCTTGGTTCAACACATAGCCAAAGACCAGCACCTTGCCGGGGCCAAAAACATCAGCCGGCAGCCAATAGAATGCCGACCAGTCGATAGCAAGGCGCAGATCCGACTCGGCTTGCACCGAGAAGCCGCGCACCGACGAACCGTCGAAGGTCAGGTTATCGGCAGAAGCAAGGAGAAACTTTTTGTCGTAATCAAGCATGTGCAGGCGGCCTTCGAGATCGGTGAAGCAGACCGTCACTGCTTTAATCCGGCGCTCATCGGTGAGGTAGCGCATCCGCTCTTCGCGCATCACATCCGGCGAGACGCGAGCCAAGCGCTGGCGCTTCACGCTCAGGTTCAACTCTTCCAGTTGCTCATAGGGAATTTCGAGAAAGTCGCGCAACTCGCTCATGGAAGTTCCTTTTCACTAGACAACAGCGTGGTTGTTAGCGCGTATTATACTCCGAAGAGCAACAGCCGCCGTTACCGGCGGCTGGTGGCGAGAGCAATGACCAGCGTTCTAGCTGGGCTAGCGAATTTCACTGACTTGCCAACCCAACACCGTTAAGGTCACGATTACCTCAAGTCTGCTTTCACCGTGAGGGCAAGCGAAGCGGAGCGGAATAGCGAGTTGGGTACCGGGGATGGGCCAATCAGGCACGCGGTATGGTCCCAACACGAAACTGGCCGGACGATGGGCATGCTGCCATGCTGAGATAAGCAGGTCGAGCGAACCCGGACGATCCATCTGCGCGGCGAAAGCCGCCAACTCGGATGGATCGCCGTGTTCAACGGCAGCGATGAGATCGCGAATGATCGCGGTGGGCAAACGGTAAGGTTGGGTTAGCGCCAGCAGGTTGCGCGCAAATTGGTCTTGCGCCAAACGACCAACTGGTGGGATGGCAAAATTGCTGAACAAGATGACTAGACAGCACACCCAACCGAAACAAGCGGTGCGCATAGCGTATCCCGGGTAACATAGCACCGGCAGCAGTGTGGTCTCCGCTGCCGGCTCGCTCCTTATTACTTCAACGTGCGCAGGTACGCCATGAGGTCGGCCATTTCTTGATCGGTCAGTTTATGCTCAGGCATATAACCAATCCGACCGGTACCGCCGGTACGGATCCATTCGGCAATATTCGCCTCACTCCGCTCCTTGCCATTCGGCAACATGCCGTTGTAATCGACACCTTTGGGAAGAACCGGCCCCTTAGCACTGAACAGACCGGCCAACCCCGGCCCGACTAAGACCTCTTTGGAAGTGGTATGACAAGCGGCGCATGGCCCAAACCGCTCTTTGCCGCGCTTGGGGTCGCCCTTAGAGGAAATGGAAGTATCGGTCAATGCTACCGGCAACGTTTCGCTCGCCTGAGACGAAGACGAATTCGCCGCATTCTGATTGCCGCCACAAGCTGTCAAGAGCGCGATCAACAGGAGCGTGAACATCCACGCGCTGGTGCGATTCATAATGTCCTCCTTGAGCAAAGTGCGCTAACTACCACTGCACCGCAGATGCAGCTTTGACATTTTTCACCGGCAATGACGGGAACAGCAGGCGCAAGGAGAACATGCGCGGCGGCGGGGTTGGGGGAGGGAGAGGACTAGTGCGAAGGAGAGCAGGGTGATGTGAAGCCAAGAGCAGGATGAGCGGCACAACAAGCAGCACCGCAACCCATAGCGGCGGCAACGCTTCGTAGACTGCACGCGGATGCACCGTAGCAATGGGGGCAGCATCGTCGGTGATCGTTCCGTCGTGGCGCAGATCGCAGAAAAAGAAATTGGGTGAAGCCTGCTCATACATCCATTGCTGGATCAGGCAGTGCAATACGCAACTAAGCGGGCTGAGCACACCCAACTCAAGCACGACGATGATAGCCACGACCCGCGTGCTCCAATGCTTCAGGATATGCAATTGCCGGCGCAACCGGCGAAAGAGGAAACTTGTGCCGTTTTTCACGGCTTGATCGTAACGTTAGGAGTATGCATTGTCAAGAGGTGAACACCGGCAAAAAGTGGCATAACAATTAACATTCACCAACAAATGTTGTCGTCAATCAACACAAAGGCGCGAAGTTCCGGTTTGACGAGCAAGCGAAAATAGACCGATAAGCATACGTATGGATGAGACTTACAGAGCCTTTAGAAAAGACCCACATTACGGGAAAGATGGTACATATAGAAGGAGAAACTACAATTCGCTTATTACCCTCAACCATCGCCCACCGGTGAGAGGGAGGATCGCATGCGATAGCTGATTCGGGGATGGGGTCAGTGTCGTTCTTTCCTTCACACGTAAACGTCAAGGATGGCTCTGCTATGCCCGACTCATAGGCACATGTAGTCTAGCAGGCAAGGCAAGGCGACACTGACCCAGCAGTTTCTGAATTCGGTATGCTGTTCGACGAATATGGTCGTAAACCAGATCGTGCAAGAAACGTGAACAGTGCCGAATGATACCGGCAAGTCTTACTTCAACGTGCGCAGGAATGCTAGCAAGTCTGCCATCTGTTGATCGTCCAGATTATGCGGCGGCATGTAACCAATGCTCCCGGCACCGCCACTACGGATCCATTCGGCCACATTTTCTTCACTACGCTCCTTGCCATTTGGCAGCAGACCGTTGTAATCCACGCCTTCCGGTAACACCGGCCCTTGAGCACTGAAGAGACCAGCTAGACCCGGCCCAAGTAAGACCTCTGTAGAGGTACTGTGACACCCAGAGCAAGGAATAAACAGATTTTTACCCCGCACCGGATCGCCGATAGATGAGATGGGAGTCGCGATCAAGCTTGGCGGCAACAGCTCAGCCAATTGCGATACATTGGCTGACTGCGCAGCGTTCGCCTGCGATGCCTCGGTCGCTTGGGCAGCGCTCGCCTGCGATGCCTCGGTCGCTTGGGCAGCGCTCGATGGTGCATTATTCAATTGCATTGCATGAGCCGATTGCGTGGTAACCGACTGCGCGGTGTTTTGCGATCTACCACAGGCCACCAAGAACGTGATCAGCAATAGGGTAAACATCCATGCGATCGCGCGGTTCATGCCCTTATCTCCTTTGCAAATAGGTGTTAACCATACTACAACGAGAAACAATACGAACCTCTCCCACACGCAACGTAAACGTGCGGAACAGCAATCACTAGCGAGAGATGAGGAACGGTAGGTCAGGAGAAGAGGGACATCATAGGCGCCACCCACTAAATAGCAATCGTGAGCGACGGCAGAGTTTTATAGAACGCATTGGGCAAAACGCTAAGAGGCTCATTTGACCTGTGGTGAAGCAGTATGCTGACGGCATCACACACGTACAGCCAGAACCTGTACCGTGACGGCACAGTTTATCCTTCATCTCCGCCAGCCATCCCTCGCAACAATGAAAGTTTGCCCCAGCCATACAACCTATTCCACGCGCGTTTTGACCGAGAACGGGATGCCTGCTGCTTTCCATCTACCCAAGACCACACTTCAATAAGGCAGTCTGGCTGATAACCAGCTCAGCTTGCTATTCTTGGCGGCTTCTACCGGCTCTGTCGATTAGGCAATGTATTCGGCATTTGCTAACCACGCTCAAACGTTGCACGTGGATGGGTGGTTGGATCAGGTGTAACGGTTGGTTCTGGTGGAGGACCAGTATCAGTCCAGCCTTGGCTCTCAAGCGTCATAGGTACGTCAGCAATGACCATATCACGGTCACACACGATCTGACAGGAAAGGCGGTATTGACCTAAGAGACCGCGCTCGCTGAGTTTTGCGTACTCAGCGGCAGTCATTTCATCTGGTTCGCCAGCCGCAAACGCAACTCGGCACGTCGTACAGCGAGCATAGCCACCACAACGATGGCCAATCGCAATTCCAGCCTGTTCGATCGCAAGCACTAATCTCGTCCCAGACGCAACATTGATCGAGTAGTCACCTATCGTAACCGTGGGCATGCTTCCTCCACAGATTAATGCAGCGCGGGAATAAGACACATATACAATACCACTAGTTTCGCGTTGCGTCAATCAGGATGCACAACATCGATCAATGTATGTGCTGTAACAAAAGAGTGATATACGATCGTATTTCAGCAACAGTTTCATTGTGAAACAAATCAACAATTTGATCATCCGGCTGCTGATTGAGCTGATCCAGCGCCTGCCGCAGGACACGACGGGCAAGATCACGTTGCTGAAGCCGAATCGCGATACTCGCCATCCCAACGAGGCCGAGCACGAAGTGCGGATCAAGGTAGACGCTACGACGGTAGCAGGCTAACGCCTCGTCGAGATGGCCGTGATGTTCAGCAATCTGGGCTTGCAGATAGTACACCGGCGCAAAGAGCGGATGATCGTTCAGCAGAGCTTGCACATGCGCTTGCGCGACTGCCCAATCGCCGCGATCGGCGGCATTACGCGCGTGACGGAGTCGTTCTTCAGGCGATGACGGAACTGGCGCGGTTGCAGGAGGGGGTCGGAGGATTGGTGGAGATGCGAGTGGTGACGACGGGGTAGACACAGAGCACGCAGCGCCTACCGGCGTAAAGGGCGGCGCGTACAAGGGTTTGCGATACAGAACAGTACCCGGTGCGTTGTGCGTTTCAAATTGGCGGTAGAGGGCAAGATTTGGTTCGGCATGCCCAACCACTAACCAGCCGCCGGGAACGAGCGAGTCGTACATCCGCTGAATAATGGGTTGGGTAGTGGCTTCATCGAAGTAGATCAATACGTTGCGGCAGAAGATAACATCAAACGCAATAATGCCCGATTGCGGCGAAGGGTAGATCGGCTCGACGAGGTTAAGCTGCGCGAAGACGACATCACGCTTGACCTCATTCCGCAAGCGCCAGCGGCCTCCTTCGGGAATGAAATAGCGATCACGCACATACTCGGGCGTTTCGCGAAACGACCAGTTGCCGTAAACCGCCTCGCGGGCGCGTTCGAGAAAGCGGAAATTGATATCGGTCGCTAAAATGCTGATCTGCCACGGCGGATCGGCAGGCAACGTCTCACGGAGCGTGATGGCCAATGAATACGGTTCTTCGCCGGTCGCGCAGCCAGCGCTCCAGAGCCGCAGATAGCGCACCATACTGCGCCGCTGGATGAGATCGGGCAAGATGACCTCGCGCAACGCGGCAAACTGGGCGGCATTGCGAAAAAAGTAGGTCTCGCCAATCGTGAGTTCGGCGATCACTTCGTTCCATGCGACAGGCGAGCGTTCGATTAATGCCAGCAGTTGGCCCAGATCAGCCACACCAAGCTGCTGCGCGGCGCGTTGCAAACCATAGGCCAAGTCGGCGCGACGTTGCGGGGGATAGGAAAGACCCGTGCGCTCGCGCACGAGGGTGGCAAACCGTTGATAGAGGTCGTCACTCAGCATAGTCAGTCCTTGGGCTGGACTGGAGTGAGCAATGCAGCAACCGAAAGCCCTAACCGTTCAAGTGGCAATTCATAGCGCACCGCACCCAACGCTTTAGCCGCTTTGGGCATACCATACACCACACACGAAGCTTCATCTTGGCCAAAGGTGATAGCACCGGCAGCGGCCAACTCAGCCAACCCTTGCGCACCGTCTTCACCCATACCGGTCAGGATAACGCCAATAGCACGCGCGCCGTAATGGCAAACAACGCTGGCAAACAACCGGTCGGCGCTGGGACAATAGCGGTCAGTGTCACTGATAGGGATCACGCCAACTGTGCCCGGTTGTTTAATCACGAGATGCAGGTTATCTGCCGGTATGTAGACGTGACCGGGCGTAAGCGACAGCTCGCGCGTAACCACATGGATGGGTTGCGGCACAACACTCGCTAGCCAATCAGCTAGCGCCTGCGCAAAACCAACCGCCATATGCTGAGCAATAACAACGGGAACTGGCATATGCGCACCGAGATCGGTGAGCACTGTTTGCAATGCGGCCGGGCCACCGGTTGAGGCAGCAATTGCCACAATATCAATCTGGTTAGAGGTGCGATGCAACACCGGTGTCGGCTTGGCACGCGGCGGATGGCGAGTGACCACCTTGACGCCAGCCATGAGACGCAGGGTACGGATCAAATGCTCGCGATCAGTCGCACTCGCCGGATCAGCCGGTCCGGCTGGTTTGCGCACGACTGCCAACGCGCCAGCAGCTAATGCCGCCATTGCCCGCTGTTCGGCATTGCCGGCACTCGAACTAAACAACACGATCGGAGTTGGCTGATGCCGCATAATCTGGCGCGTCGCCTCATAGCCATCAAACACCGGCAAATGAATATCCATCGCCACCACGTTTGGCCGCAGACGGATTGTTGATTGTACTGCTTCCTGACCTGTTGTCGCTGTACCAACCACTATCAGATCCGGTGTGGCAGCAAGATACGCGCGGAGTAACTGTAACTGGCTAGGCGAGTCTTCGACGAGCAAGACTCGAATCGGTGCAGTATACGGTTTCATAGCACTCCTAGCCAACATGTTCAGAAACAGACGCTATTTGGGCATAGGCAGCTAGCACTGCCGGATCAAGCACCGGCATCACACCGTTGTTGGTATGGAGGGATGCCATCAGGACATTACTGCCGATAGTCAGAGGGGTCAGATCAGTAGCTTGCGCTTGGTACACACCGTAGACCTCATCAACCAGCAAGCCGAGTTGCGGTTGATCGACATTGACTCCTAGAATCATCACCATGGTATTCAAATGAATATTCACCGGCTGTTCAAGCAGGTAATGCCCGATCAGCACTGGGATCAGTCGGCCATGGAAATCGAGCAGGCCAGCGATAACTGGGAGCGCACCAGCAACCGGAGTTATGGCCGGCAACCGCACCACCTGTTGCACGACTCTCAGCGCAAGGGCAAACATCTGATTGCCGGCGCGGAAGGTGACAAAGGTATGTGACATCATAAACTACCTCGCACGCATCTTCATTGCCAGATGGCAACCAAGTGGCGATTGCTGCACCTTCACTTCATCAACCAGCGTGTACGCAGTTTGAACGTCTGCTTGACGGGTTGCCCGGTGATATGCCTCAGATTCGGCTTCGCACTCAATGACCAATGCGTGATGGATATCACTATCATCGCAATGAATCGTGATCGTGCTGCTGCTCAATTGGCAGATTAACGCGCGCACAACTTCGCTCACCGCTGCGGTCACTCGCGCCTGTTGCGAAGGCGTGAGTGCCATGGTACGCGCGCATTGGCGTAGCATCTGGCGAAGGAGAATGAGGTCAGCGTCAGTGCTGACAGTGATTTGTTGCTCTTGGACGTGGTTCATAGCTTATCTCAGAGCAAGCGCGCGATGGTTGCCAACAACGCCTGTTGGTCGAAGGCGCGTTTGACAATATACGCATCGGCGCCTGCCGTCAAACCGCGCTCGCGGTCGGTTGGATTATCGAGCGAGGTAACCAACACAACCGGCAAGTGGCGGAGTTGCGGATCCGAACGAATGCGCTCAGTCAATTCAAAGCCGTTGAGCCGTGGCATATCCACATCACTCAATACTAATTGGCAGCCGCCGTTGGCTTGCAACGCACGCAATTGGTCGAGGGCCTCTTGACCGTTGGTGGCGAGCTGTACGCGATACCCAGCGGCTTCGAGAATATTCTTTTCGAGGGTGCGGGTTGTAATTGAATCATCGACCACAAGGATGGCCGGCGCTTGCGCTGAGACAACTGTTTTATCGGGCAAAGCCACGGTTAGGCGAGCCGCCATCGCTACCCGAATCATATCAACCGGATCCAGAATCGGGGCCACACTGCCATCGGCAAGGATCGCCGCGCCACTCACGAACTGTACTCGTTGTAACGGGGCCGGCAGGCGATGAACAACTAATTCTAGCTCTTCACTAATTGCATCAACAAGACAAGCGATTTGCCGCTCGTTCACACCGAGGATCAGCACCGGTTTAGCTTCATCCAGATCAATCGTGCTCTCGCTGTTGATCCCCAACAACTGTCCCAATGGAATCAGCGGTAATGGCCGTCCTTCCATTAACAACACTGCGCGCCCTGCCAACATCCGCACCCGTTCGCGGGTAGCCGGCACGATCCGTTGCAAACTATCCAGCGGGATGGCAAAGGTATGTCTTGCAACGTGGATCAGCAGACCATGGGAACGTTGCAAAGTCAGCGGCAAGCTGAGAATGAACGTGGAGCCTTGACCAAGCGTGGTCTCAACCCTAATCTGCCCACCCATCCGTTCAACGCTCGTGCGCACGACATCAAGCCCCACCCCGCGCCCCGATAATGCGCTGACGCTGCTCTTGGTCGAAAAACCGGGGACGAAGATTAGGTCGAGCAACACGGTTTGATCAACCGTCGCTTGCTCACGAGTTAACAACCCGCTGGCGATAGCGTGCTGACGCACCCGTTCCAAATCAATCCCGGCACCATCATCACTCAGCGTAATAACCAGCCGATCACCAGTTGTAGTCGCAACGAGCTTCACCAGTCCGGTGGGAGACTTACCCTGCGCCTGCCGCACCTCAGGCGACTCGATACCGTGATCGACGGCGTTACGCAGCAGGTGCAAACACATCTCACGCACCTGTTCGAGGACTTGCCGATCTGCTTCCGCGCCGCCATCATCGATCACAAATTCAACCTCTTTGCCGGCGCTCCGGGCCAACTCACGCACATGCAAGCGCAACGGCCCGACAATCCCGCTGAGCGGAGCCATTCGGGTTTGTTGGACATAGGCTTGCAACCTGCCACTGATCGCGCTCAGGCGGTCGTGGTCTTCGCGGGCACGGGCAGCAACACGACTGATCGCTGCGCTGAGCGCATCAATGAGCGCATTCGCCTGTTCTAGGGTCGTTACGAGGGCTTGGAAGTCGTCGCTATCGGTTTTGCCAGCGGCGTGAGGCGCAGCGCGGCGCTGCACACGCCGTGCCACTGGCGCTGCGCGCCGCCACGTGCGTCGCCACCGTTCAAATTGGGGGGCGAACGCTTGCAGATCACGCGCCAACTGCCGTGAGCGCAACGTGCTGGTCAGCAATTCACCGACTTCATGCATCAGGTTATCAAGAATACCGACATCTACTCTGATGCTCGTTTCAGCCGGAGTGACCGGCGCCGAAACGGCGCGCGCAGGCATTGCCGGAACCGGTTCGGGCGCCGGCGGCGTATCAGTCTGCGTGATCGCGGCCAATTGAGCTAACATTGCAGTAAAAGCCGATTCATCAGCAATCACACCGGGCACGGCCTGATCCATCAATGCGCCAATAAGATCGAGCGCGTGATATATCACATCGCAGACATCAGCAG